>NZ_JBAXHI010000042.1:0-34240 GCF_037138995.1 Candidatus Chlorohelix sp.
TCCTTTTTTTCTTGGCTTCTCGAAGCAATTATACTCTACTCTGCATTACTAGGCATTCCCTTCGGGTGATGTGGCTTGATTTCATTCGAATCATCTTGTAGCATGTCTAGATGTTTGCCAGAAACGAACAGCATCAGGAGGCTTCATGCACGATAAAATTCTTGTCCGCGGCGCACGTGAGCATAATCTAAAAAATGTTGACATTGATATACCCCGTGATAAATTAATAGTAATTACCGGGCTTTCCGGTAGCGGTAAGAGCAGTTTAGCTTTTGATACCATCTATGCCGAAGGGCAGCGACGCTATGTTGAATCGCTCTCGGCTTATGCCCGTCAGTTTTTAGGGCAGATGGAAAAACCCGATGTAGATTATATCGAAGGGCTAAGCCCCGCTATCTCTATTGACCAGAAAGGCACAAATCATAATCCGCGCTCAACCGTTGGCACTATCACCGAAATTTATGATTACTTGCGCCTGTTATTTGCCAGAATAGGGCATCCCCATTGCCCCAATTGCGGGCGTGAAATTTCGCGACAGACAGTGCAACAAATCGTTGATTCGGTAGCGAACTTGGCGGAAGGAACGCGCTTGATGGTGCTTGCGCCCTTGATTAAAGATCGCAAGGGGGAGCATAAACATATTTTTGAAGATATTCGTAAGAAGGGATTTGTACGCGCCCGCGTAAATGGGCAAATCCGAGACGTGGACGAAACCATCGAGCTTGAAAAATACAAGAAGCATAATATCGAAGCGGTAATAGATCGCCTTATTATTCGGCGCGATGAGCAGGGTAATGTTCAGGATAGAAACCGGCTTTCCGATAGCATCGAAACCGCTCTCAAACTGGGCGACGGTATTGTACAAATTTCTATAATTGACGGCGAAGAACTGTATTTCTCTGAAAACTTCGCTTGCGTCTATTGTGGAATTAGCTTAGGTGAAATCGAACCCCGCACTTTTTCATTCAACACACCGCATGGCGCTTGCCCCAATTGCAGCGGTTTGGGCGAAGTTATGGATTTTGACCCGGAACTGGTAATTCCCAACCGCAACCTCTCGCTTGGCGAAGGGGCGGTAATGCCTTGGAATCGTTTAGGGCAACTGAACAGCGCCTATATGACCGGACTGTTAACGGCGGTAGGCGCACAATATGGTTTTACCTTGAAAACTCCTCTCAAGGATTTTACGCCGGAGCAAATGGGAATATTGCTATACGGCAATAATAGTGAACCCCTCAAAATCAAGATGCGTACTAGCGTTACCGAAGCTTCCTTTCCCGGCGTAATCCCAGACCTGAAACAACGCTACTCTGAAAACGGTAATAGCTATATGAAATTCGAGATAGAACGTTTCATGGTCGGGCGCACTTGCCCCGAATGCAAGGGCGCACGCTTAAAGCCCGAAGCATTGGGTGTGCTGGTAGTGAGCAAATCTATTATGGATGTATCAGTTATGTCGGTGCGGGATGGGCTAGAGTTCTTCATCAGGTTATGGCCCCTTGATACGCCAGATGGTGGCGCACACGACCTGCTCAGCGAACGCGAGCGCATGATTGGCTACCAGATTATCAAAGAAATTAAATCGAGGCTTTCCTTCCTTAACGATGTTGGGCTTGATTACCTCACCCTGAACCGGGCGGCAGGTACGCTGGCAGGTGGGGAAGCGCAACGCATTCGTCTTGCCACCCAAATCGGAAGCGGTTTGATGGGAGTGCTGTATATTCTGGACGAACCAAGCATCGGGTTGCACCAACGCGACAACAATCGCTTGATTCAAACTTTGTTGCGCTTGCGAAATCTGGGTAATACCTTGATAGTTGTGGAACACGATGAGGAGATGATTCGTACCGCCGATTATGTAATAGATATGGGACCCGGAGCGGGCGAGCATGGCGGGCAAGTGATAGCTGCCGGTACACTCGAAGATATAATTCGCAACCCGCGCTCGATTACCGGCAAATATCTATCGGGCGAGATGGAGATTAAAACTCCCGAAAAGCGGCGCAAGGGCAACGGCAAAACATTGGTGGTAAAAGGGGCGCGTGAGAACAATCTGAAGAATCTTGATGTGGAATTTCCGCTTGGCAAGCTGATAGCCATCACCGGAGTGAGCGGCAGCGGTAAGAGTACCCTTGTTTCTGACACGCTCTACCGTAAACTAGCGCATGTTTTGTACGGTTCCAAAGAGCGAGCAGGTGAGCATGATAGTATTCTCGGCATCGAGCATTTGGATAAGGTCATTGACATTGATCAATCACCAATCGGGCGCACGCCTCGTTCCAATCCGGCAACTTATACCGGGTTGTTTACCCCGATTCGCGAAATTTTCTCAAAAGTGCCGGAGGCGCGTACACGCGGTTATAATCCGGGACGTTTCAGCTTTAATGTAAAAGGCGGACGCTGCGAAGCGTGCGAAGGCGATGGCATTATCAAAATCGAGATGCAATTCCTGCCCGATATTTACGTGCCATGCGAAGTTTGTCAGGGAAAACGCTATAACCGCGAGGCTTTGGAGATTCTTTATAAAGGGAAAACCATCGCTGATGTGCTGAATATGACGGTAGATGAAGCGTTAGAATTTTTCTCCAGTATCCCCGCCATCAATGGTAAATTGCAAATTCTGCATGATGTAGGGTTGGGTTATATTCGGTTAGGGCAATCGGCTACCACCCTCTCTGGAGGTGAGGCACAGCGTGTAAAACTTGGCTCCGAGCTTTCCAAACGCCCTACCGGACGCACCATGTATGTGCTAGACGAGCCAAGCACCGGGCTGCATATTGATGATGTCTCTCGCTTGGTCACTATCCTGCAACGCTTGGTTGATGGCGGTAATTCGGTAGTGGTAATCGAACACAACCTCGATATTATCAAAGTGGCGGACTGGGTTATCGACATCGGACCGGACGGCGGTAATCGAGGCGGTAATGTGGTAGCAACAGGCACTCCTGAACATATAGCGGACATAGCTGAATCTTACACCGGACAATATCTCAAACATGTTTTTGAGGTGGAGTCCAGTAGGCATAAGGTAAAAGTCGCCTCTTAGAATGTGCTTTGAAATGGGAACTAAACAAAAAAAGCAGTGTAGTTGAAAAACGGGAACAAACGGTATCAGCCCTGATACTGCTGGCGAACTCCCCTCAAACTCGATGCGAGAAATTTGAGCCAAACGCATTTTCCCTGTTACGAATTTCAGGGCGATTGCAAGGTCGGTATTCCAATGTCAACGCTCCAAGAAAATTAACCCGTAGGGGCGAGAAACTTACCCACTTCGGGGCATAACTCCTACGGGTCACAGGCAGGTGAGGCGCCCTTCCCATGATTGCCCCCAATCCCATGTGATTTGTACCACCGAACTACAAAATCACCTCGCACCTTTACACAAACCCCTTTGAGAACCGTTTTATAGAGGACAATTTCTTTCTTGCAACAGCCCTGAATTTGCTTGAGTTCAAGTTGCGCCTAACATACATGAAAATGTTACAATCTTGCTATCTTAAATTTTCACTTGTAGTTAAAAAGAGCCTTAAATACGAGCAAGCTGCTTATGCTTCTTGGTTTAAAATAAAATCCGTGAAGGGAGAATAATACATTGGAAAACAAATATGATGATTGGTCGCGAGGCTTTATCCGACTGGCATTGTTGATAAATCGCCATTTTGATGGGTTTGTGGATGCCTATGTAGGACCTTCTTTTATTAAGGCAGAGGTTGAGCAGGAAAGGTCAGTTGAACCGCTTGCATTACTGGCAGAAGCAACGCGATTATTGGAGGCTTTATCGAGTGTTGGTTATACTAACCGCCGCGCTGAATATCTCAAACGCCAAATGTTGGCAATTCGCTTGATTTGCGCCAAACTATGCGGTCAGAACTTCAGTTATAGCGAAGAAGTAGCTACCTGTTTTAATAGCAAACCGGAGCGCGTGGCAGAGAAGGTTTTTGAAAATGCGCTAACTGAACTGGATGAATTAGTTCCGGGCAAAGGTAGTCTGGTAGAGCGACTTGAAGAGCGCAAAAAATGGTTGACTATACCGCCCGCCCGCTTGTTGGAGGTTTCTACCTTTGCTTGCGAGGAAGTACGCCAACGCTCTGCACACTTTCTGGATTTACCGGAGGGAGAAACCCTCGAAATTGTGGAGGTAAAGAATGAGCCGTGGAGCGCATATAATTGGTATTTGGGTAATTACAAATCCCGCATTGAGATAAATACCGATTTGCCGGTGCAAGCCCCCTATATTAGCCGTTTGGTGTGTCACGAAGCCTATCCCGGACATCATATAGAGCATGCTCTGAAAGAACAAAAGCTGCTCCGGGAAAAAGGCTATCTTGAAAATTCAATTATGCTCATCAATACGCCCGAATGTGTTATCAGCGAAGGTATCGGTAACACCGCCGAGCGCATTGTTTTCGATGAGGATGAGCTATTTGAGTGGCAGGTTTCGGAGATATTTCCTCGTTGCGGTATTGAGGGTGGTAACGCCACTGAAGAAGCGCGTATTGCCAAAGCGCAAGGAGATTTGAATTGGGTTCGCGGAAATGTGGCTTTTATGATTCATGAAGACGGCGCAAGCGATGATGAGGCGGTAGCTTACCTAAAACGCTATAGCCTTCGCAACGAAAACGAAGCGCTCAAAGCCTTGTCATTCATAAAATCGCCTTTGTGGAGACCTTATATCTTTACTTATCTGGTGGGCGAGCCACTCTTACGGGTAATTACGCAGGGAGAAAAGCGGCAATCGGTATTTCGCAAGCTATTAAGTGAGCAAATCTATCCCGATTTATGCCTTGAATGGGCGGCACAAGGAGTACCCGCAGACTAAGGCTGATTCAGCTTAAACCATCCTTTGATTGTTTGTAGCATCTAAAAAAAATCGTGGGAAGATAGGCAAAGGGGCTTTCTTTTTTTGAGATGCTACACCTGTTTTGTTTCTATTAATCACAGGGAAATTTAAATTGACTTGCCATATTATGCTATAATGCACATAATTATAGTGCATTGTTGCTCATCTTTGGGTTTAGATGTCATTTTGGCTCGTAGGTGCAGGGAAACTGGGAAAATCAAAACGCTTGAGGCGTTTGCTGTAACTAGCGTACAAGCTATTGTTTTTGCTTGTAGGTTTTGATTTTATCTGGAGTAAAACATTTTTGTCTAAGTCCGCGAATGACATTACCGAAAAGTTGTATAAAGAACTGGAAAGCCAGATTTTAAGCGCGGTTGAGCGTGACAGCGAAAGGCTAATCCAGATCAGCCGCACAATTCATTCTGACCCTGAGATCGCTTACAAAGAATTTCGTGCTGCCGCTTTGCTGACCGCTTCTTTAGAAGAGCGCGGGTTCGAGGTTGAGCGCGGTATTGCCGAAATTGAGACTGCTTTTGTAGCTAGAGCCGGTTCCCAATCATCTCCCCAAATCGCTTTGCTGGCTGAATACGATGCGCTGCCCGGTTTAGGGCATGGTTGCGGACATAACCTGATGGCAACTGCCACGCTAGGCGCAGCTTGGGCTTTGCGTGAAGCGCTAGACCATTTGCCCGGACAACTAGCGGTGTACGGCACGCCAGCAGAAGAAGGCGGCGGCGGCAAGGTGCTGATGGTAAACAGGGATGTGTTTAAAAACGTAGATGCTGCTCTCATCTTCCACCCTAGTACCCGCAATATAACCAATCGCGGTAGCCTTGCCGCCACCCGTATCGAGTTATCTTTTAAGGGGAAAGCCAGCCATAGCGCGGCTCATCCTGAAATGGGTATCAATGCGCTTGATGCGGTTATCCAGACTTTCAATAATATAAATGCGCTGCGACAACACTTGCGTCCTGATGCGCGGGTGCATGGCATTATTACCAACGGAGGGCAAGCGGTTAATATCGTGCCAGAATTTGCCAGTGCCTCTTTTAGCGTGCGTGCCACAGATCGCAAATATGCCGATGAAGTTTTGGATAAATTCCGTCGCTGTGCTGAAGCCGCTGCAATGGCAACCAGCACGACGCTTGATTTCAACGTATTAGAACATACCCGCTACGACAATATGGTTCCTAACGGTGTAATGGCGCACCTCTTTGCCGAAAAGCTGGAGAAGCTTGGTCTGGAGGTGGTTCAGCCTGAGCCAAACGAAGCGATGGGTAGCACCGACATGGGTAATGTCAGTCAAGTGGTGCCATCCATCCATGCTTATCTAGCTATAGCCCCAGAGGACGTTTCAGGACACAGCGTAGAGTTCCGTGAAGCGGCTTATTCCGATGTGGGTCAACGGGGGATGCTCAACGCCGCCCGCGCTCTAGCGTTAACCGCGCTGGATTTGTTGGCAAAGCCGGAATTACTAGCGGCTGCCAAACGCGAGTTCACTGAGCAGGCTTCCAAAGGTGTTGTAAAAGGTTGATTAACAGAAAATTAAGATTTTATCCGGCGCACTCACTTGAGAATATGATGCGCCTCTTTGTGCTAATGTTACTGGCTATGAGCCTTGTAACTGCGGCGATGACTCATGTGTCTGCTCTTAACCGTTCAAGTGAGATAAATACTGTTTCCACCGCAGATTTCCCGCAAGTGCTGAAGCAAAATGCGGATGCTTTGATAGAGGTTCAATCCACCAACGCTAATAATGCGCTGGTAACTTATCGGGGCGGAAGCTATATCGTCCAAATTGGCAATGAAAAAGTAGCCCCACCCGCTTGGAGCGGCAAATGGCTCAATTTTGGTTTGCTGGACTCTGCTACTATCCAGTTCAACGAGCCTTTTAATATGTTGCGGGTGGAATGGTTGGCGAATGTGCCAGCTCGCACTGCCCTCCAAATTGATGTACGCGCCAGTCGTGACGGGCAAAACTGGACGCTTTGGGAGCTTTTAAACCAGAGTGGGCAAGTAGCCCGCTTCGACTCTGACAAATTATATCTTTACGCCGAATATCGCATCCGCATGTTTTCAGCGGACGAGGACATAAGCCCTGAGTTTATGGGCATTTCGCTGGCTGCCAATAGCCAGAATATTAATACCTTCTTCAACGGTAATAACGCTAATATGGAAGCGCTGGCTGTGGCTGCCACCCAACCTGCTACCTACAAGGTGTATGGTACGCGGCAAGGGATGGTAGGCGGACGCACTGCCAACGGGCATATTATAGTCCCGAATGACCGCTTCGTTTCGCTGCCAAGCTGGCGTTCTCTCTCCAAAAAAGGCGGTAACGATTACCAAGTTCGGATTGTTGCGCCGAACGGCAAAAGCGGCGTTGCCCCGGTTTATGATGTCGGTCCGTGGAGTAATCAGGATAATTACTGGACAGCCCCTCGTGATATGTGGAATGACCTGCCCGTTGGTATGCCGATGGCTGAAAAAGCCTTCTTTAGTAACTACAATAATGGCAAGAATGAATTCGGGGATGATGTGGTCAACCCAAGTTCGATTGATATAGGCGATGGCACTTGGTGGACTGACCTCGGTTTAGGCGGTGCTGGTTGGAAAGATGGCAATCGCTTAGCGGTTAGCTTTCTCTGGGGCGCAAATATTACACCTGTGCAGCTCAGCAATGTTCAGATTAAGAATGTCGGTAGCGGCAATGCCACTATTTCTTGGAACACCAATGTACCTACGACTGATTGGTTGGAATACGGTTTTGACACTAACTATCGCTTCCGTACTAACCCCGATACTTTTATGGGTACTAACCATGTAGTTTATTTAGGCGACCTTGCTCCGAATCGCACCTATAACCTGCGGGCAAGAACCAGAGATGTTATTGGGCAGGAGGTAGCCTCCGATAAGCTGACCTTTACTACCGGCAGCGGCATGACTACTCAACTGACCAATTGGCAAACCGATCAGGGCTTGAAGACCGCTATTTCCCCCGATTTCGGTTCGGTCAAGATTGAGGGTAAGCGGGTGGTGGATAGCTATTGGAATGATAATCCGGTCAACAATTACACTGCCGGAGCAAGCACAATCCCCGGCAATGTCGGCAATTCGGGCGGGTTGGATGTGGAGTTTGCGCCTGTCTGCGATGCCAATGGGCAGAATTGCAGCTTTGGTAGCGGTTCCGGCTATAAAGCCTATGTCCAAATGGTAAATGATGTCGGTGAGGAGGTCAGAGTCGGCGTGATAAGCGATTCAATAATCAGCCCAAACGGCTTGACTATTATGGTCGAAGGTACTACCGCAAATGGGCCCATCTGGCGTTATTCCGCTCCTAACCTACTTGACCCGGCTTTGTCTCACCACTTCTTGATTGTGTGGGATGCGAATCAGGTTAGGGTAAAAGTTGATTACGGCAGTTTCCTCGACCCAACCCCGATTACCACCAGCGGTATCAAGTGGAATTTCGCGGCGGCGGCTCGCTATAAAGGCGATTCGGTGAACGTGAATCTTAAAGAAATCAATTTTAGTTGGGGTTCAGTTAATCCCGCGCCTGTCACTCAGTAACCTGTCTGGTTGTTGATTAGACCCCTCTGCCCAATCGGGTACGAGGGGTTTTTAATTTTCTTTCAAAAGGGTTTCGAGAAAACGGGGCAGATTGCGCCCCAATTTCACGCAATTGCGGCAAATCCATTTTCGGGTAGTGTGTTTGCAAAAACTTCACCGCAATTTTAAAATCGTGGTAGGGTTGCCCTGAGAGAATAAAGACAGGCGCGAAGGAGTTCACGCCCGTTCCAGTTTGAAATAATAACTTCGAGTTGAGCTATTGTTTTTTGCGGCTCTTTGGTTTGGTAACAACCTCGTTGACGTTCTCTACCTCAAAGGAGTTGAGCGGCAAATTATGTTCACCGGGTTTGTTCAGTGCTGCTTCCAGCACCTCATCTATGTTATCAACCAGCACAAAAGTTATCTCTTGTCGCAATTCAGGCGTTAGGTCATCAAGGTCACGTTCGTTCATTTTGGGTAGAATAACGGTTTTAAGCCCGGCACGCCGCGCTGCCAGCACCTTCTCCTTGACCCCGCCAATCGGCAAGACCTTGCCGCGCAGGGTTATTTCCCCGGTCATGGCTATGTCACCATGCACGGAACGCCCGGTTAGTAACGAAGCAATCGCGGTGGTAATGGTGATACCCGCGCTTGGTCCGTCCTTTGGAATTGCGCCAGCCGGAATATGGATGTGGATATCGTTTTTCTCGAAAAATGCCGGGTCAATGCCCAGATGCTTGGCACGCGAACGAACATAGCTTAAGGCTGCCTGCACAGATTCGCGCATGACATCGCCGAGTTGCCCTGTTACCATCAGATTCTTGCTGCCGGGCATTTGGGTTGCTTCAATGAATAGAATGTCGCCGCCTACTTCAGTGACCGCCAAACCAGTTGCCACGCCCGGTTGTTGGGTACGCTCCGCCACGTCATAGAAATAGCGTTGCTTGCCCAGCAATTCGGTTACTTTGGCATCAGTTATCAAAGTTTTTTCGGTATTGCCTTCTGCCACAGTTCGGGCTATTTTCCGAAGTACCGTTGCAATTTCCCGTTCAAGGTTGCGTACACCTGCCTCACGGGTGTATTCGCGCACTATCCGGTGTACTGCCGCTTCTTCAAATACGGCATCCTCCTCGGTGAGAGCGTTTGCTTTCAACATTTTAGGAATCAGATAATTGAAAGCGATTTTTACTTTCTCGTCCTCGGTATATCCAGACAGCGTTAGAATTTCCATGCGGTCGCGTAGCGGCGCTGGGATGGGGTCAAGCAAATTGGCGGTTGCGATAAACATTACTTTGGATAGGTCGAAAGGCACATCCAGATAATGGTCGCGGAAATCGCCGTTTTGCTCTGGGTCAAGCACTTCCAGCAAGGCAGAACTCGGGTCACCCCGATAATCCATACCGATTTTGTCCACTTCATCCAGCATAAAGACTGGGTCGGAGGATTCGGCACGGCGCAAAGCCTGAATTATACGACCCGGCATCGCTCCGATATAGGTACGGCGGTGTCCCCGAATCTCAGCTTCATCACGCATACCGCCCAACGACATACGGGTAAACTTACGACCCAATGCCCTTGCAATACTTTGTCCAAGGCTGGTTTTACCAACGCCCGGTGGACCTACAAAGCATAGGATAGGCTCACGTGGACCTGTATAGTGATGCACCTCTTCAAAGGTGGGTGGGCGATGGGTTGGGTCATCCTCAATAGATTCCGAAGGCGGCGCCGCTCCCGCTTCTGCTGCTTTCTGACGCTCAAGACGCAGCTTGCGTACCGCTAGATATTCCAGAATACGCTCTTTCACCTTTTCGAGGTCGTAGTGGTCCTCATCGAGCGTCTGACGCGCTTTGATAATATCCAGCGTATTTTCGGTGGTTTTATTCCAAGGTAAGCTAACCAACCAGTCCAAATAGGTTTTGATTACGCCATACTCGGCAGCGGCGGGCGGTAGGCGGGAAAGGCGATCTAGTTCGCGCTCGGCTTCCCGCCTACCTTCTGCCGTTATTTGTGATTTCTGGAGAGTTTCGCGCAGTTGGTTAATTTCGGCGATTTGGGGGTCTTCCTCTCCCAATTCTTTCTGGAGAGCTTTTAACTGCTCGCGCAGGAAATAGTCGCGCTGCGATTTGCTGAGTTCTTCTTGAACTTGAGTCTGGATTTTGCGACCCAGTTCTAGCACTTCCAATTCTTTGGTAAGGAAGGCGTTGAGCTTTTCCAGCTTTCCACGCACATTAGCAGTTTCAAGAATTTCCTGACGCTGTGCAAGCTCCATCCGTACACTGGTGCCGATAAGGTACGCAAGCTGGCGAGGTTGCTCTATGTTGATGGCAGTCATCAACAGTTCGTCTGGAATTTGCGGCACGAGGGAAACGAGTCGCTGAAACAGAGTGACCGAGTTGCGCATCAACGCCTCAACCTCTACCCCTGTTTCCTCAACGTCTTGTATAATTCGGATACGCGCTTTCAGATATGGCTCGGTTTGGACATATTCAAGCACTTCGATTTTTTCAATTCCTTGCACCGCAAGGCGGATAGAGCCATCCGGTACTTTCAGCAGTTTGTGTACCAGCGCAACTGTGCCGATTTTAAAACTGTCATCGGGTCCCGCTTGTTCCATCTCGATATTTTTTTGGGCTACCAACCCTACCAGCCTATCCCCCCCCGCTCCTACTACATCCTCAATCAGGCGTATTGAGCGTTCTTGCCCAACTGCCAATGGAAAAACCGTAAGTGGGTAAACTACAGTGTCTTTTAGCGGCAGGATTGGCAGTATATCGGGGATTTGAGGCTTGTTGTCCTCTTCCTCTTCCGAATCACTATCAGCTTTGTTCTTTTCAGCTTCAATTTGAGCTAACAAACGTAGTAATGCGGCAGCTTTATCGTCATCTAGGTTCTTCAAATCGTCTAGGTCAATATTCTGGAGACCTTGCAATATCTCGTTATTAGCTTTTATTTCAACTTTTCTAGACCGACGAGGCTTTTCGGGACTAGCCACTAGAGCCTCTGTCGGTTCTTTCTTGCGCCGCACATTTTTGCTGGTAGCTTTTGGTTTATCTGCGGATGGTTCCGGGTTTTCCGTTTGCACTTTCCGCTTGCGTGTCTTCTGGTTATTTTGATCGTCGGACATGTTTCTCCCCAGGAGTCGGAAATTTATCCCGCTCGGTATTAGTTTATTTAATAATTATATTCTACTTGAATGAGCTTGCAATTTCAAGGAAACCGCTTATAATAATATGAAACCGACTATGCGGTTTTATATATCGAACCCATGCTAATTTCCAATGAAAATTCAGGCTCAAAAATGCCAAAACTCGGTGTAGAGGAAGAACGCAAAGAAAAAATAATGATGGCAGCGCGGCTTTGTTTTGCCCGCAAAGGTTATGACCTGACCACCATCGAGGATATAATCACCGAGTGCGGTATCAGTAAGGGCGGTATTTACTATTGGTTTAATAACAAGCATGATATATTTTTGACCCTGCTGGAATTGTGGGTTGAAGATGTTACAGCCCATTTCCAGAAGGTAAGTGAAACCCCAGCCGATTTTTTCCAACGCCTTGAAGCGCTAACCCGTATCGCCGGAGAACTGATAAAACAGGAAGAAGAACTTGCTCGCCGTTACAATTTCGATGTAATGGGGCGGCTTTTCGTTCAATTTTTGCATCAAGCGATGGTTGATCCGACTGTACAGGCGCAACTTGAAAAAATGTACTCTTTTCTGGATAGTTTGTATGCTAGGCTAATCAGGGAAGCAATTGATTTGGGGCAAATCCGGGCGGTTGATGCCGAATCGGTTGCCCTCTTGATAACTGCCGTTTATGATGGGGTCAATATCAGGGCAATGGCAGACCGCCGTTCCCTTGACCGTCGCCGTCTTAACCGGGTATTTCTGGAACTTTTCAAAGCCTATCTGGGCAATGAAACTAGTTGAGGTGAAAGGAGGTTTGAGCGTAGGGTATTAAAAGAATCTATTGAAGAATCAACTTTAGATTGTGCAAATAATCATGCGGGTGGTATATACTACCCGCAATATTTTTGTTTGATACTATGGCAGATTTGAAATACTGACTATTTCTAGATTTTGCTACATCCTGCCCGAAATATGCTATATTGGTATTATAATACGCCCTATATATAAGAACAGATTATAAGGAGAACAATATTATGGTTAAGGAAGTTATAGTAAACTGGGAATCTGGCATGAAATTCACCGCCACTGCCGAAAGCGGATTCACCGTCATTATGGATACTAAAGCGGAGTTCGGGGGTTCTGATGAAGGCTTTACCCCTAAAATGCTGCTGCTAGTATCATTGGCTGGCTGCACCGCAATGGATGTAATTTCTATGCTGAAAAAGATGCGACAGGAAGTATCC
The DNA here is from genome assembly GCF_037138995.1 of Candidatus Chlorohelix sp. Lineage (NCBI taxonomy): Bacteria > Bacillati > Chloroflexota > Chloroflexia > Candidatus Chloroheliales > Candidatus Chloroheliaceae > Candidatus Chlorohelix > Candidatus Chlorohelix sp. The sequence goes on from NZ_JBAXHI010000042.1 coordinate 12,758, forward strand.
GGCTACCGATTAGAGGTAAAAGGCTGGGAACATGAAGAACACCCCAAGAAATTTGACCGAATTGTGGTGGAGCATGTGGTTGAAGGTCATAACCTGAGCCAAGAGTCGGTTGATAAAGCTATTGGTCTTTCACACGAAAAATATTGTTCCGTATCTGCTAGCCTAGCGGGTTCAGTAGAGATAGTTATGACCTCGCGCCTAGTAGAAACAGGGTCAGCTATAGCCTGATAGAGTGCAACAAATTGATTGACATCTAGTAAATCCAGTGATTCTCTATCACTTATTAGAAGAACTCAATTTATGTATCGCTTGGTGGAGTTTGATAAACGAGAGGGTTTAACCATCACGTTGATTTACTCTATCCACCCTATCATAGCAAGTACAATCCGGTGGAAAGATGCTAGGGCATTTTGGAACAGCGCTGGCATGTTGACATCCTAGACTGCCTAGAGACTGTGAAAGATTTGCCCAAAGTATGTCGTGGAAGGGTTTCTGGTTTGCCTGTCTAAGTTGCCTAATAACTGGTTTTTTACCATACCTTGCCCTTCTCTTGTTAATTCTAACAAAATTCCCCTTACCCGCGTTGGGGTGAAGGGGATATGAATTTCCTGCTACGCGCTCGCAGCTTTGCGCCTGCAAGCAAACCGGAGCTACTTACGGGGTTTGCTCTTTGTTTCTTCTTCTTCGAGTTCTTCTGCTACAGGTAGCGGTAAATCGGCACTGGTTTTTGCCACGCGATTAGCCAATCGGTTCAAACCATACCAGTAAGTGTTACGTACCAACGCCGTATTGCCGGTGAAAATGAACATGGTGCGAAGGAAGGAATGTGTTACCACGATTGCACTGAAAAGGCTGACAAAAATACCGAGCGCAAGGGTAATAGCAAAACCTTTAATCACGCTTGTACCGGTGAAATCGCCAAACCAATACAGAATGATACAGGTGATGATACCAGACATATTGGAGTCGCGGATGGAGAGCCAAGCATTGCGGAAACCGGCTTCTACAGCACGCTCGATGCTACGCCCTTGCCGCAACTCCTCTTTCATACGCGCAAATATGAGAATATTAGCATCTACCGCTATACCAATGGAGAGAATAAAACCGGCGATACCGGCAAGAGTCAACACCACACCAATAAGCTTGAAGATGGCAAAGGTTAGCACTGCATAAACTATCAAGGCAAGGTCGGCAATAAGACCGGGAAGGCGGAAGTAAAGCAGCATAAAGAGCGCTACGATACTTAGCCCTACTGCTCCTGCAATGTAACTGCGATCAATCGAGTCCTGACCGAGAGTAGCGCCGATTTTGCGGCTCTGCAAAATATCCAGTTCCACTGGAAGAGCGCCGTACTTCAGGTTAAGTACAATGCCATCAACTTCTTGCTTACCTTGCGTAGTACCCCATTGGTTATCATTGGTAATCTGTCCAGAGTCGCGGATGGCGGCACGGATTACGGCGCTGGAAAGAACCCGTCCGTCCAAAACAATCGCCATATTTTTGCCAATGCTGGAACTGGTAAAATTATAGAAGGTATTGGCGGCATCGGCGCGGATACCGAAGTTAACCTGCGCTGCACCACTGGTAGAGTTAAAGCCTTTATCAATCTTAGCAGGGTCTAATTCATTACCGGTAATAATAGTCTGGTAAACTTTCGCGTTAGGGTCAGGTGTTTCTGTAGCGTTAGGGGTAGAAGTGGTACTGGCAGAAGTAGTAGCTACAGGCGTTCCGGCAGCGGTAGTTGCAGCAACAGCAGTTGTGGCAGCGGTAGTAGCCGGGGTAGTCACAGTCGGAATGAAATTAGGCACAATCTGGGGTTTTACATTTCCGCAAGTACCGGGTACTGAGGAATACATTGAACCGCTGGTGCAGTAGGTAGTTTTTACCAGTTGCCCTGTTTGCAAATCATCGGAGCCTGCATCTATAAATTCGAGCCTACCGGTACTACCGATTACGCTTTTTACCTGATCTTCATCGGTGACACCGGGCAATTCTACACCGATGCGGTTATCACCGACCAAACGTACCACCGGTTCGTTGGTACCGAGACCGCTCACGCGCTTTTCGATAATTCCACGCGCCCCGTTCATTTGGTCTTTAGAGACAGTTTTCTGCCGAGCTTGCAAAGTGATTTCATAACCACCTTTGAGGTCTAGCCCTAACTTGGTTTCGCGACTGAGGTTTATCCCAAGGATATTCACGGGCGTTTCGCCGCCAAATACCATAAAGGCTGATGCCAGTAGTAATATTAAAATTCCTAAGAGCGACAGTATATTATTTCTTCGCCGATGCAATTTACAGACTCCTGCTTAATATAGAGAACTACCCATTAGGTTTAGCCTAAAGATTATATTGGATGATAAGCTTAGAGTCAATTAAACCCCCCCCTTCGTCCAGGGAAAATGCGTTTAGCACAACCTTCTCACAAAGAAATACAGCAGATGTATCAATTTAAAATAATGTCAGGCTCACTGTAAGGTCAGTAAGAGAGGGCAGCTATTTTCAAACGCATTTTCCAAAAGTTGGCTATAGTCAAATACAAAATTTCTAAAATAGAATATAATTGAGTAGTGTTTGAGGGGAGAGCTATTAAGTTCCGCGATTATGGCTAACCAATTGAGAGGAGTTACAAGAACTGTAAGTTCTTCGATTTCAGGAGAAAGGCATTGTTGGTTGAGATGCCCCTAACAGTTCTACGATTATGGCAAAAATACTTGTAGTTGATGACGAGCAAAATATTGCGGAAACCTTGAAATACAACCTTTTGAGAGAAGGTTATGAAGTAATTTTGAGCGGAGATGGAAGGCAGGCGCTAGAAATTGCTCGCTGCGAAAATCCTAACCTTATTATTCTTGACCTTATGCTGCCGGGCATGAATGGTTTGGATGTGTGTAGGAACATTCGCCAAACTTCGGCAGTTCCTATCCTAATGCTAACCGCCAAAGAAGAGGAAGTGGACAAGATTTTGGGGCTAGAGTTAGGGGCGGATGATTACATGACCAAACCCTTTAATTTGCGCGAGCTTGTAGCGCGTGTCCGAGCGATGTTACGGCGCATGGAAATGCTCGAAAGCATTGCAGTGCAGCGTGCCTCCGAACGTGAAGCCTTAACGCCTGCCCCTGCTAACAATGTGGTTCAAGCAGCCGACTCCGCGCCACAGGATGTACTTACTGTAGGCGAACTTCAAATTAACACCCGGCAGCATACGGTGTTCATGGGCGAAAAGTTGATAACCTTGAAACCTAAAGAATTTGATTTGCTAGAATTTCTAGCACGGCATCGAGGTCAGGTTTTAACCCGCGAAACTTTGCTAGAGCGAGTCTGGAATTATGATTATTCCGGCGGTACTCGCACAGTGGATGTTCATATCCGCTGGATTCGTGAAAAAATCGAGAATGACCCATCAAAACCTCGTTATATTCATACTATCTTTGGGGTAGGTTATAAATTTGACCCCGAAACCATTAATAGTTTTGGTGAAAAGGCAGAGGCTAAGTCTAGCTAGTGGATCCTTTAATTGTAAATATTATCTTAATAATAGTTGCAGGAGGGCTAGGGGTTTTGGCTTCCGCCCGCTATTTTCGAGGAAAAGCCCGCCGTAGGCTCAAGCATATTTCCGCGCTGCTTAGGCGACTTTCAATAGATCACCTCGAATACGGGATTGATACCACTGAAATTGAACGGGATTCTGAACTTTCAGAGATTCTCGATGCCCTAAAACATGTTTCCGCGGAAGCGCGTGCAGTTATTCTGCATATCAGTAACGAACGTAACACTATTTCCGCGCTTCTGGAAAACATGAGCGACGGTATTATAAGCACTGATGGAGATGGGCAGGTTACACTAATCAACGAAGCGGCACGTCGCTTGCTGGCTATATCAAATAGCATGAATGTAGAAGGTCGTTCCTTTATTCAGGTTGCGCGTGACCACGAATTAAACACCCTGCTAAAGAACACGCTTCAGGATGGCAGGGAACGAATTCAGGTTCTGGAGGTAGGCTCACGCCGACCTCAGCTTCAAGTTAAAACCGCGCGTATTGATGAGGAATTGGTAGGAGAAAAAATCAGTTCTGGGCTGGTGGTGCTGCAAGACCTCAGCGAATTGGCACGTCTAGAGCGTATCCGGCGTGATTTCGTGGCGAATATCTCGCATGAATTACGTACTCCGCTCGCCTCAGTTAAGCTTATGGTGGAAACTCTTGATTCAATAATTGTGGATGACCCCGACGCGGCTCACGACTTTCTGCGCCGGATTGAAAACGAGGTGGATGGCTTAACACAACTGGTAAGGGAATTGCTGGAACTGAGCAGAATAGAGTCTGGTCAAATCAAATTAAACGTGCGGGCAGTAGATTTGCGGGTGTTGGCAGAAACCACAATTGAAAGGATGCAACAACAAGCAGCGCGACGCGGATTGAAATTAATCAATCTCTCGCATCCATGTGAAGATGACTTCCCACTGGCGTTGGCAGACCCGGAACGTCTCACACAGGTGATAATTAACCTGACGCACAATGCCATAAAATTCACCCCGGTGGGTGGGGAAATAGCACTGAATATTGCTAAATCCAACGAGAATAAAGTGGTTTCCAGCGTTAGCGATACTGGGGTTGGAATCCCACCCGAGGACCTTACTAGGGTGTTTGAGCGATTTTATAAAGTGGATAAAGCGCGAACAGGGAATGAAGCAGGTACGGGTTTAGGCTTGGCAATATCCAAACATATAGTGCAGGCACATGGCGGAGACATCTGGGTGGAAAGCAAATTCGGAAGCGGTTCTACTTTTTTCTTCACTATACCAATTTATAACCCTAGTTAATTTTAACATACCTATAATATAATTTTAACAGCTTCTTAAAACCAACCCTTGATTTCTACTTTTATATTCACTACACTAAGCTATTACATTTTATATGCTTTCAGTAAGGAGATGAGGATAATGGCTAGAGAAACCTTTCAACGCAACCTACGCCAATTACAAGATGAAATACTTGAATTGGGTAGCATGGTTGAGAAAGCTCTACACCAGTCGGTTACTGCCTTAAAATACTATGATATAGGTCTCGCAACACAAGTAATCAAAAATGATGCCGCTATCAACACTTTGCGCTATAAAGTAGAGGAAGATGCGCTAGGTTTGATTGCCAGCCAACAACCGGTAGCCCATGATTTACGAATTATCGCCTCCGCGCTCTTTATTGCCGAAGAATTGGAGCGGATGGGAGATCATGCCAAAGGTATTGCCCGTATTAGCCAGTTATTAACTACCAATGATTTTACTAAGATTATGGTTATTATCACCACAATGGCTGAAAAATGCGATCAAATGTTGCATACTGCATTAGATTGCTACGTGCAGGAAGACCATAAAACCGCAGCGCAATTGCCCAACCGTGATGATGAGGTGGATGCCCTTTTTGACGAAATTTTTCGCGAGTTGATGGCTACAATCAATGCGGACTCTTCAAAAGGTAGCAATGTTACTTATTTGATATGGGCAGCGCACAACCTTGAACGTATCGCGGATCGTACCGTGAACATTTGCGAACGAGTCATTTTTACGGCTACCGGCAAACTATTCGAGGAAGAAGTTCACGCCCATGAAGAACTGCCAGCGCTTGCCAGCGCGTTACTTGAACTAGAAAACTAAAATGGCTAAGCGCAAGCCTTACATTCGTGCCAGCGAAATCGGGACTTATGCCTTTTGTCGTAGGGCATGGTGGTTGCAAAGGATGGCTGGTATCGAAACGCAGGGAATTCGCCAAAGGCTAGAGGCTGGAATTATGGCACATAGCGCACACGGGAAACAAGCCAAGCGCGTACGTACTGCTCGCTTTACAGCCTACCTCTGTTTCTTTCTGGCAGCGTTAAGCCTATTGTTGGCTGTGTTATTGGTTCATTAAATGGTTGAACCTGCTTAGTACCTAGCTGAATCGTCCTGAATTTAGCCCCCAAAAATTTGCAAGGGTATAGGGTTCATGCTATAATTCCTTTTCGGAATGTTCCGGGCGGCACTTTTTATTGTCGCTTGTAGATTAAACAAATGAATATGGTACTGAAATGCTAGGGCATTTCTTATACCTTTCTGCGTTGAGCCGTTAGCAATTGTTATCACACCGATTGCTGTATATAGTGGCTCAAGGTAAACCCATAGGAAGGAGGTTGTGATAGCTTTGCAAGACTACGAATTAATGTACATCCTCAATTTTGAAAACGGCGAAGAGAGTATCCCTGCCCTTATCGAAAAAGTTAATAACATGATAACGCGCTATGGTGGCGAAATTACCGAAACAAATCAAAGCGCACCATGGGGTAGGCGAAGATTGGCTTATCTAATCGGTAAGCATCAGGAAGGCTACTACGTTTTATCCAACCTGAAGATAGATCCGGCTCAAGTTCTGGAGTTGGAACATGATATGCGAATATCTGAAGATATAATCCGTCATTTGTTTATTAAATTGGAAGTGGCTAAGAAGTAAGGTCGTACCAATTAAGCTGATTTGCTCAAGTAGCCGTAACGCTTATTGTTGAGCCGAAATCTGAAGAAGTTGTACGATAATTTCTTCTTTTGAAAGGAGCAAAAAAATGGCTAGAGACCTGAACAAAGTGATGTTGACCGGACGGTTAGGAAAAGCGGTGGAATTGCGCTATACGCCGGGGGGTAATGCAGTTGCAACCTTCTCGGTAGCCACCAACCGTCCAATTAAGCAAGCAGATGGTAATTGGGGCGACCAAACGGAATGGTTTAGGGTTGTAGCTTGGGATAAATTGGCAGAGCGTTGCGCTAACCTACTAACCAAAGGAAGACACGTCTATATCGAGGGTAGGTTGCAAACCCGCAAATGGACTGACCAAAACGGTCAGGATAAATATACCACTGAGGTAATTGCAACCGATATGATGACTCTTGATAAGAAACCTACCGAAAATCAAGGCGATGAGGAATGGAGTAGCAACGCATCTTCTGCAAATACTACCCGCCGCAGCGGCAATGATTATAACGAGGTGGACGAAGTAGAACCAGAAGACATTCCATTTTAAGGAATATAAGTCAAATGTCGGCAATGCGCCGCTAAGATAAAAGGAGTTTTACTTAGGTGACGACCGAAAACGAGGATAAAGTACCACAACAGCAGGGAGAGCCTTCAACTGATGCGCCCACACCCGCACCCAGAAGCGGTGGGTACTCTTCAGAAAGAAGTGGCGGATTTTCTTCAGACAGAGGTGGGCATTCAGGACCTCCCCGAAGACCGCGCCGTCCAAATTCCAAAGACCGTTTTGCACAACGCCGCAAGGTGGACCAGTTCGCAATTGACGGTATTCGCGATGTGGACTACAAAGATTTCAACCGGTTGAAACGCTATATGTCGGATCGCGGTAAAATCGAACCACGCCGTAAGACCGGTTTGAGCGCGTTCCACCAGCGTTCGTTAACAACTGCCATCAAGCGTGCCCGTTTTATGGCGCTTTTGCCTTACGTGACCGGGCAGAGCAGATAATCCTGAACCCAGCGGCGCGTTTATATTTTTAATAATCAAACCGCCGCTAGTAACGGTTGTATTAAAGGGGCATGGAGCAGTGTGGTGTGCTTAGTTTAAAGCGCCTGATTGTTCTATGCCCTTCTTTTTGATTAATTGATCGGAAGCAGGGGGAGAAATAGAGTAACCTAATGGCGAATACTCCTAAAGGCGAGTCAGGAAAACCGCCGACTAACCAACCAAAAAAACCTGAAACAGCTGCCGCTACTAAACATACTCCCGGTAAGGGGAGTCATAGTCATAACCACCACATGACTGAGCGGCAACTCACCCGTTACGAGCGGGATCGCCGCAACCAGCGCTACCTGATAATTACCGGGGTTGTAACTGTAGCGCTGATGGTTTTAATATTAGTCTTCGGCGTTTTTCAAAGCGCCATTGCCCCCAATATTAAAGAATTGGCAACAGTAAATGGGCAAAGCGTTACTACCGGAGACTATTACAAATTCCGCAAGTTAACCCTTTTCAAGCGGATTGCTCAATACCAGCAGTTTATGTCAAGCCTTGCAGGTGACCAGCAGCAGCAATTCCAGCAGCAAATCCAGAGCTTTTCCGCTGAAATTGATGATACGCCCTCTTATCCGGTTGACCAGCAAACCCTGAGCGATTATATTTCAATTCTCGTTCTGGATAAAGCGGCACGTGACCAGTACGGTATTAATCCCAGCGATGACGAAGTAAAGAAGGCAATGGATAGCCAGTTTGGCAACGAACTGCGCCTTTCCACCCCTACGCCCAGCAGTTTTGGCGCCATAGCCACCCCTACTTTGTCTGCTCTAGAAACAGCAATTGCTGCCCAAAATACGGCTACTGCAAACGTGATTACACCGTTGCCGACTGCAACCCCTTCGGTCAGCGTTAGCCCATCTCCCACCCCAACAACTATAGCTCCTACCAATACCGCAGTAGCGAACGGTACTCCTAGCGCAAGTGGTACTGCCGCCCCAACCGGCACGCCCGGCACACCAACGCTAGCCCCCACCAATACCGCGCTTCCGGCTGACAAGGCGCAACAAACCTTGAGCGCAAGCCAGAATTCCTTTTTCGATAGCGTCAAAAAGGTGACGGGTTTGAGCATTGATGAATACAAAAAGCTGGAAATTCGTCCGCGTCTGCTTAAAAATTTGGTGTCAGATAAATTACTTGCCGAGCAACCAAAACTAGGCGATCAGGTTCTTCAATTACACGCTCGCGCTATTTCGGTCAAGGAAAAGGTTGATGCTGAAAACTTGCTTAAGCAGTTAAAAGCGGTTAGCGGCGCGGATCGTGAAGCCCTATTTACCAAGCTGGCACGCGATAAGTCAATTGATTCGGTTGCAGCGCCAAAAAATGGCGATATTGGTTGGTTCATCAAATATCAGCTAAGCAGTAGCGCCACTGAGGATACTGCGTGGGATGCTTTGGTTAAACTTCAGCCCGGAGACCTCACCGACCCATTACAGGTTTCTGAAGGGTGGCAGATTCTGATTCTGGCAGAGCGAAACGACAAACGCGCCATTGATGAACGCGAATATCGTTCACTGTTTGATACAGACCAGAGTAGTGATTATCGGGTTTATGCGCGTTGGCTCAAACAAAAGCTTGACGATTCAAAGCCGAAGTATTTCACATCCCCTACGCCAACGTCAGAACCGACCCAAGTATTGCCGCCGGTCTTTACACCTGTTGTACAGCCTACAGTTACGCCCGGTACAACGGCGTTACCTACGGTTACAACCAATGTAGTTGGTCCTCTGCCAGTGAGTGGTACACCTACCATCACAAGCAATTTGGCTACGACAACTGCATCGGCGAGCGCTACGGCTACCGTCAAATCGGCTACGACAGCGGCGGTAACAACAACCGCAGCAGCTACGACAACTTCAGGGGTTTCGCCAACCCCTACAAGATAGATATAGGAGTAAGTTTCTCAATGAGTTCTGCTAGGTAAAAAAAACTCATTAGAGAAACTTCTCTTTCCCCTCTGTTCATATTGAGCAGGGGGATTTTTATATTCTCAGGATTTTCGCTGTAGGAGGAATTTCAGGCAAGAGGCTTGAGCAAATTGTCTTAGGGGATTTTATTCGTTGATGTAGTCTTTACGTAAACCCAACGCTTCGGGCGCATGCAAACGCAACATCATCTGATTCACATCGGCTGGAATCTGCTTGCGGGTAAAGCGCGATACGATAAGCATGGTTGCAAAGGAAAGCGGCACAGACCAAATCGCTGGTTGTGCCATTAATGTAGCCACCAGCGGGTTAACTTTGCTTAAAGTAATCCCCATACCTACCGAAGCATCCGTCTGACCGAGCAACATGGTTATAATAATTGAAAGTGATGAGGAAAGCCCTCCAAGCAGTACGCCTGAAGTTACTCCGGCTTTAGTCAATCGTCTCCACCATGTACCAAGCGCCAACATAGGGAATAAGGAACTGGCAGCAATCGCAAAAGCCCAACCGACCAGCAAATTTATATCAAACTTTTCAACAAATAAACCGGCTATAACAGCCGCGCTTCCAGCCAATAAAGCGGAAAGGCGAAAGGCATAACGACGCGCACGAGTAGAGGCTTTTGGGCGGATTGTACGCCCATAGACATCATGGGAAAGCGCACCGGACACGGAAACCAGCAAGCCGCTAAAGGTGGACATAAAGGCTGCAAACGCGCCTGCTGCGGTAACAGCCAGCAAGATTTGTGCCAGCCAATCGGGTTGGATTTTGCCCGGTAATTCTAGCACCAAACGATCGGTAGTACCAAGCGCATATAGCTCAGGCGCATGATTTCTGCCTAATACTCCTAAAATCGGTGGGAACATATAGAACAGACCAATCATACCGAGTACAATCAAGGTGGTATGGCGGGCATTCTTCCCATCGGTATTGGTATAGAAACGCACCAGTATGTGTGGTAAACCCGCAGTACCGAATACAATCGCTACAATTAATGAATAAGTGTATAGCATAGACAATCCGTGATTTTCGGCGCTATCTCCGGTCAGTAAACCAAAGGGTTGTGACCACACATTGGCGTTAGGTGCATTAGGTACTACCTGCCCGCTTTCAAAAGTAAGTCGGTTCGCATCCAGAAGCTTGAACTCACCGTTGCTGACCACATATTTTTCACCAGCGTTAAGACTAAGGGCAGATTGCCCATTCAGTTGTACTAGTCCTGAATTAGCCGGCACAAAAGCGCTAGAGTCTGAAAATCTCAAAATACTGCCCGCTTTGTAGGTAATAGTGGTAGTCTCGGTAAAGCGTGGCGTTTTATTATTTACCAAATCGTTGTTTATATGGCTGCCATAACTACCGAAATACATCAGTAACAGGAAAACGGGAATACTAATAGCAAACAGTTTGAGCCAGAACTGGAAAGCCTGCACAAAGGTTATACCCTTCATGCCTCCCAGCATCACGTTTAAGGTGATAACCGCACCCACTACTACCACCCCTACCCAATAAGGTAGGTTTAATACAGATTCAAGTGTTACCCCTGCGCCCTTCATCTGCGGCAACATATAGAAGAAACCGATTATCAGTACGAAAACGACGACAATTTTGCGGAATCCAGCGCTATTAAATCTCCCTTCGGCGTAATCCGGCACGGTATAAGCCCCAAAACGGCGTAACGGCGCGGCAACGAACAATAATAAAAAGAGGTATCCGGCAGCATAACAAACCGGATACCACAAAACATCATAGCCGAATTTCATCACCATTCCGGCGATACCCATAAAACTGGCAGCGCTGAGGTATTCTCCGCTGATAGCGGCAGCATTCATGATGGGACCAACGGTGCGGCTTGCCACGAAGAAATCGGAAGTGGTGCGAACTACGCGGGTAGCCCAAAGCCCAAGGCTTATAGTAGCAAACGCCACCCCAATTATTGCCACAACGCTTAGCCAGTTAATATCCATAGTAAATAGCTTACTCTACCAGTTTGGTAAATTCTTCTTCGTATTTATCGGCGGTACTGACAAAATAGTAAGCCAATACCCAGATAAGCGGGTAAATCAGAATTGATATAAAGAGCCAGTTAGCCGGAAACTCGAAAATAATAATAGTTCCAAAGTCATGAGTGAAAAAACTAAGTAGTGGAATACTAAGGATAATAGCCAGAAAAGTAAAAGCTACACTGAGACTGAGGGCACGCTGTCGGCGAATTAGATGATTGAGAAACACTTTGCCGTAGGCAGTTTGCTCAGCAACTTCTTGCAAAGTTTGCTTGCTATCCGAGTCTGGGTTCGTTAGCGCCAGCAAACTCTCGTCAAAAGAAAGCGGCTCATCATAACCTAAGATTAAGTCGTCCAAATCGTAATCCAAATCAGGTATGTAAGCTCGCCCATCCGCTAACACAAACCCACGTGAAATGCTACCGCTATCGGCTGCACCATACGTTTGTGATTCAGGGTGGGATTTATTGCGTTGTCCGCGCCCTGGAAATAATTCCATACCAGTTCTTCCTCGAACCTATAACAGCAAGTCATACTGTGAATTTTAAGAAGGATTGGTCTAATTATAGCATATGGCTGCAATATCTCGAATCAAAAAGAGATTCTGGTGTATTTCACAGCTATATGCGCTACACAAATTTCGCACAAAATAGGAAGGAAAAGCAGTAAAGCAGAAGAAAGAAGTTTTCAGCGGGGCTTGTATTAATAGAAATAGTAAGTGATACGTTCCAGCCAGAAAGATACGGTATCCACCAATTGAAAGAGAAACAACGCCGCTACCAGCAATACCCCTGCCTTGCCGCTGCGCCAAATTCTACCAAGAAAAGCGCCAGTTGCTAACGCCACTAACGGCAAAAGATAAAGCTGGTAGCGGGTTTCTAGGTTTTGCACCCGTTCCATTATTGCAAACGCGACAGAGGTTAAACCAAGCGCCAGCAATAGCGCTTCTGCCGGATTAAGTCCTCGCAATCCTTTTTCCTGTTGCGCCAGACGTGCAAAGTAACTAATCAGCCAAAGAGCCATCCCGCATAAGGCTGCCAGTATTACAGGCAACCCGAAGAAGTAACGTATATCACTATAAGTTCTTTGCAGAGAGGATAAAATTTCAAAGGGTTGGCGTGGCTTGGCATTTGGCACCGGTGTATTGCCTAGCATCCCTCCAAAGAAATTGCCGATTAAGTTGAAGTAGTTGTAATAGTATAATAGCAGCGCCAGCAGTAGGCTCACCATAAAGACCCCTGCCAGATACAGCGCATTGCGCCGGCCAACCCGCCCCCCAAATAACGCCAGCAATACTATAAGGCATAGCATAAAGACATTGGTAAACAAAAATGTGCCATAGTGGCTCAGATAGGTGATAGTAAGAGCCAGCGGCGGCACAATATAAACCCCTGCCCGTATCAAATAGGGTGAAAAACGCGCTAGTTGTAAACGCAGCCTATCACCCCAATGCTTCAATACGCGGTTTAGTGCCGGTAATTCGGAAGTATCTTCAAGGTTATGGGGCTTTCGGCGGCTTATGGGGAAATGTTGGATTCGGAAATAATAAAGTGCGCCACAGATTGCACATAGCAGCACTAAAAACATCCATTCTCCAAAAAGATTGGTGTGATTTCCTTGCGAAAAAATCAGGTAAGGATATTTATTGATAGCGTAAAATCCCGCTGCTACTATCCCCACCCAGTTTGTACCTACTTCAAACTCTTGTTCGAGTTTCTCATTGATAGGGCTTTCTTTGTTGCCCAACTGGTTAGAAGCACTTCGTATCAGGCTAGAGAGGTAATATATCATGTACACACCACTAGCTTGAAGGAGGCTTCCGGCAAACTTAAAAAGCAGCTCAAAAGACTCGCGCCGAGAATCAAGCAGCGCAGTGAAAGGCAACAAACCAATGTAATAGGCGGGTGGGTAGGGTGCAGGTTGCCCATTTGGCAACTCTGGTGAGAAAATCAGCGAGCCACGCATAACTCGCGCTTGCAGATTGTTAACGTTTAAGCCGATGTCGCTAGAGGTAAACTGCGGGTGGAGTTGTCCGCCAAACAGCAACACAAACGAAAGAAGGAAAAACAAGGCAAGCCAGCCCGATTCTCGGCTGGAAACTATCACGCCCAACCCGCGATATAACAAGGGGGCATAGTGAGCCAGCAGCCACACCAGCACAAGCGTAAACAGAGCGAAACGCAAAACATCCAACGGCATAAAAGTGGTGAGGCTTAGACGGTCGGTTATAAGCCAGAATGTCAGCCCACCTACCATTCCTGCCCCTCCCAACAAGGCGAATAAAGTTGGTAAGCCGGTAGCCAGCAAGGTTAGAACGCCCAATACCGTCAGAATAATTAGGGGAATAAAAGTATCATCGGGCGGGCGCACACCAGGATTAAGAAAAGCGGGTTGGTTTGGCTCTATCTTGACCCAATCTAGCAGCAATCCCAACTTGCGGGAGTCACCTTTGGGATCCCAGATGCTACTTTCAAGGCGCATGTGTAAATTGCCGTCCTTGAAGTAATCCGCCAGAACAGGAAAAACAATTTCTTTCCACTCACGCGGGGGGGGAGGTTGGGTTAATTCAGGAGATATTTGTTTATCTCCCACATAAATTTTAAGTTGAGGGTTCGGGTTTTCCGAACTGAAAATTCGCATGGTGACGGTGAGAGGCTGCGAACCGATACCGGGTAAATCTATCAGGCTAAGAGATTTAGTATAGCGGTAATCTAGGTCACCGGGTTTACGGGCGCTTTCGGGGGGTTCGCGAGTAAAAAAGGAGGACTCAACTAGAAAAGGTCTATCAAGGCGAGAACCGACCTGAATAAAATAGCCGGGCTTGGTCTGGTAAGCAAGACCATACGCAATCATCGCCAGAAAAAAAACCGCCACGAGTGTGGCGCATCCCAGACCTGCACTTACCCTACGTTGTTCGTCCAACCCAAATCCCGCTAGATTTAATACGTTTTCGCCGTCAAAAAGCCTCGGACATCGCCATATTATACTACAATTTGGCACGCCCCATCAGATAGATACGCGCAGCAAAAGCTTCTAACCCGCCTATCATCAGGTTAAACAGCAGGATAAAACCAAGCTCCACCCATTTAGCAAGAGTTAGGTTGGAAAATGGCAGCGGACGCGCCGGCAAGATTGCAACCATCACCAGCCCGAAAAAAACCAGCGACAGCGACAACCCTAGTAACGTTGCGCCCAACCCAAAATTTAGCTGACGGTTTACCAGCGCATCCGCCGCCAGTTCTGGGTCGCCTGATTCTACCACTTTAGAACGGCGCGGGTTGGAAAGACCGCGTAGCAGCATTACACCCAACATGATACCCATCCAGATGGATACAGAAGCTTGAGTCGGGTATAGCCCTTTGATAATACCAACGAGAATATCAATCGGCAGCAAAGCCAGTAAAGCGGCAGGTAGAAAATGGTCAAGAAAGCGTGGAATGTTCACAAAGTTTCTCACCAACTCGATCAGGCTTTATGTCGCGACATGACGGTATAGGTATTGGCAAGGGAAAGTTGTTTGCCCGATTGGGAGACAAAAAGATACTCGTTATCGGTGGCGGGTTTCTCTTTGAGGTAATCAGCCAGAGGACCACTTTCAAGGTGCTTATTCAGACGAGGGTCACTTTCAAGGTCACGGGTGGTAAGTTTGATGATAGTAGGTATTTTCAAACCTTCAGATAGTAGAACTTTAATAGCTTCATTGCGAAGTAAAGTGTTTTCTTGCTTGGTACGCGCAGCTTTGGCGGCTATCTCATGATAATATTCATCACCGTAGCGTTCACGGGTAGTTTCGCCGCCTTTCTTGCGCCGTTCCCGATATTCCGCAGAGTGGCGGGACATAGTTACAGAACCGCCCTTCGAGCCGATTTCTCGGTAAAATTCGCTATCTTGAAAGCGGCGTTTAGTGGATTGCCCGCCCTTACGCCCTGCTCTTACATGGTAATTATCATTATTTGTTAAGCTTGTTTCTGTATTAATCTCATTTGGGTCATTTATATTTTTAATTATTTCATTTGTTTTTGCCATTTTTACGCTTCCCTCATTGTTCTAAATCCAATTTTCCTAAAATTAAATTTATAGTTGGGTTCACTGGTTGATTAGCTGTATATAGGATAATTTATATTTGCTGTCTGGTCAAGTAGGGGCGGTTCTTTTGCAGGGCTTTTCAGAGAATAATATTTTTGACAAGTAAATTCAAAAAGCGGGTGTGGGGTGTGCCTATCTTGGAAGCAGTGAATTTTAATTTTGCCAAACATCTTGAGGCTGCTTAACAATAGCAAAAATCTATTATAGCGTGCTACCTCTGCATTAATAGGCACTCCCTTACAAAGCAACTCCTCAAGTTCATCCAGTTTTCCCCGACTTAATCTATCCAACTTGTCACACGGTAGTTTGTCTGAAATGGCAGTGGATTCTGTTGCAGTCACTTCAAACTTGCTCAATTTATCTTCCAGTTCTTTAATATCGCGCTGAGTGTTCTGTAAATCAAGGGTATCATAAATTGGCATGGCTACTGTGCCAAACGCCGCTTTTTTATCCAACAAAATATCTAGGCGACGGCGTAGAATATCAAGTCGCCTTTCGAGGGATTGTTTTTCTTCTTGACCCATTTCACTCAATCTTTTGACTAATGCCACGTTCTTGGTTCATCAAGCCAATTTTGTAGCTCTTTATATAGATTGACTCGCCGTCATAATGTCTGACTGCCTGTATAAATTCAAGTAATACACCATAATTATGACAAACTTCAACAAAATCATCTATTGACATGTAAGTAGAAGTAGCTGGATCTAATGTGACCTCGACTTTGGCTCTACCTGGTAATTTGTTTCTCACTTTTTGTCTGATACCTGAATCCGTTAGTGTAGGAATTTGAAGACAAAATTTTACTATTTGATCTCTTTGATCTTGCGTAGTCTTTAATAATTTTGGGCGTAAATCCTGATCTTTCACTTCCCTGATTTTTTCATCTATTTCTTTTTGCTTATTATGATTAACAAGCAGGTAAGATTTAGCCATTTGATATAAGTACAACTTGTCTCTTGAATCGTATCATTTTGTGGCGTTCTCAACTGCTAGATTTGAAGCGGCTTCATTTTCCCCTTTATCCGACAATTCTTCACACCGCTCTTCTGTTTCTCCTTTTAATGTTTCTCGATATGCTTCCTTCCAGCCATTTAATAGTGTTCGTCTTTTGGAAGGATTAAAATTTTTCCATGCTAATCCCAACTCTGACAATTGCGCAAGTACAGAAAGGTGTTCGCGAAGGTACTCATTAGCTTCAGGGTAATTTTCATATCTATAGTATGAAAAAGCAAGTTTTCGCAACAAATTTGCGATTTTTCTTTTCTGATAAAAAGTTTGATAAGGTTTTCCGCTCAGCATATAGTTAGACTCTAAGAATCATGGATTCGTGGGCAACCTATTATTATCCGATCCAACTTCCTTGTCCGGCGTGGGCAAGGTATAAGGGAGCGTACCACGTTTCAGATTCAAGCGGCGGTTATTGCGGACAAACCAGCGAAAACTTTCGGGTAAATTGCGATCTGGCAAATCCGGCTGTAATGGGGCAGGCAGGAACGGGTAATGCACCTGCGCAGGATTCTTGCGGCTATCACAATTGAGGATATTCTTCAAATCACTAATATTCCAGAGTTCCTCAAAAGGTTTACCAAAAACCTCTTGCAAATATTGCTTGAAAACCAATTGCCTGCTCTTCCGCAGTCACAAGGGGCTTGCCCCACAACAATCTTTCAAATCTAACTGGGACTTGCCAATTGTCTTGAGGTAAAGTGCCGCTGATGTCGGTAAATTCTGAAATAATTTGCAGTAAAGGCGTATCGGCTACCAGTGTCAGACGATAAGATTTGTTTGGGAGCGAACCGTCATAGCGGAAACGGACTTCAGCAGCATCCCAGAACAAGCGACCTCGTGTTAATGTGGCGTTCTTGGGCAGTTGCAATTTACCCTTTTCAAGGCAAATCTCAAAGGACGATTCCAGCGCTGCCCAGTAACTCTCTTCGATTTGAGCCACAATCTTGTTCAGTAAAATCAGCAAATCAGCTGAGTCATTGACCGCAGCCGTTGCTACGTAAGGACGGGCTGTATTATTGCTCAACTTATCTCTCCTGTCCGGCGCGAACTCTGGAATACTTATCAACCAACTCATCATATTGGGCAGCGTAACGGTTTAACAACTGCTTTTCATGCTCAAACGTAGAGCTACCATTCAAGTCCAAAGCAAAGACCCGTAACAAACCGGGTTGCTCTGTTTCTTCCTGCCAGCCTTCGCTTAGATTCAACCAGTCCAAATCAGGTTGCAAGCTGCCTACTCGTATTTTTACCAACTTCCCACAGGCTTTACCCAACCCTTTGGCTTTGCCTAGACCCAAACGCAAATCCCCTAAGTACAAATCTCGCAGTAGGTATGCCAACCAGCCTAGCATCCAGCCTTCCTTCGGCAAATTAAGGTCAGTCAGGGTCAAATTAGCGCGAAAGCGCAGTTTTTGGTTAGTTGTATGGAAATGTGGGTGTGCTTCAAACTTAGCCGAATCGCGTACTCCGCCAGTAAAGCGATTGATGGCTACAAAATCCAGCCGCTGCCGGGTTTCCCCACGAGGATCTACTCCTTTCGATTCTATGGAGTAAGCATCATTAACCTTCAAACGTCCTGCCAGATAGGTATTACCGAATAACAGGCAGGCGGGGCAAGAACATTCGGTTATTTTCTGGTAGAGAAACTCAGAGCGTTCTTCAGCACGTTGGCGGTTCTGTTGCTTTAACCATTCAGGCATTACCGATTTCATATAATTTGTGCAAGCTATCGCCGCGTAAGGTGTTTCATCTGGTTCGGTCTCATCTCCCTCCATTGCCAGAGGGTCGCAAGCTGCTACATAATTGGTATATGCATCATAGTTATATTCGTGCAGTTCAGGGTAAGGCTTTCCGATAGGCTTGGCGCGGTCGAAGGAGAGGGTGCGGGCAATTCGCTCTGATTGGGAGCGCAACATACCTCGCAGACTGGAGCCGGGCAGGAAGATAGTTTCGCGTCCGGTGCCGTCCAGCGTAGTTCGCACAAAAGTATTATCCCCCGCTTCCAGCAAAGCATGCGCTTTTCTCATTTTGTGGCTTAACTACTAATAATATGAAATTTCACATGGATTAACTGTGTGAGTCTACTTCCAATAACAAGTTCTAAACCTTCAAGAGCTTGGAACTGGAAGAAAACAGCTTGGTACACCTTTCGCTTTAAGTGAATTTAACGCATTATTCACGCTTTGTTAATTTTATCGCAATTCTAATATGTGTGTTTTTGACTTATCTTCCCTGCATCCTGAAATCTCTGTCACCGGGTTGGCGGTCAGGGTCACCTACAATGTAAATATCCACACCATCAAGTTTGCTCAGAATTTTATCGGTAAAAGTGCCGAACAGCCGTTCCCGCCAAGTCTTACGGGAACTTTCGCCAATAACAATTAAAGTAGCGCGGGTTGCCCTAGCTTGTTCAATTATTATTTCTACCGGGTCACCGCTTAGCTCTTGAAAGGGCAGATTGAGAGAACGGGCTAATCGCCGCAAGGGCGCGATGGTTGCTTCTTGTGCTGCAGAGCGATAATCGCTATACCAGACGGTAATTACTTCGGCAGGGGCATTGAGCCGATGAGCAAAACGCCAGCCTTGCCGAATAACTCGCGCATCTTTTTCCTTTAACGCCACACATATAAGTACAAAGGCGTTAGCGGTAGGAGGCGTTCCCTCATTTTTTTCACGGTACTCTTTACGTGGCGCACTAGATTCCACCGAGTCTGCTGTCTCGCGTAAGGCTAACTCACGCAGGACGGTTAGATTCGCGGTTTTGAAAAAGTGCTCTAGTGCCTGTTGAATTTTCTCAGGGCGGTAAACTTTACCTTGCTTTATACGGTCACGTAAATCTTCCGGTGGCAGGTCGATCATGCGCACCTCATTAGCAAGGTCTAGAATGCGATCGGGGAAAGTCTCGCGCACACGAGTGCCGGTTAGCTCAAACACCCTGTCGTTCAGGCTCTCAAGGTGTTGGATGTTGACGGTAGAGTAAACATCTATCCCACTCAACAAAATTTCTTCTATATCTTCGTAGCGTTTTTCATGCTCTGAACCCGGCGCGTTAGTATGTGCCAGTTCATCAATTAATACCAGTTGAGGCTGACGGATAATAACCGCCTCGGTATCCATCTCTTCCAGTGTCGTTCCTCGGTATGAAACTTTCCGAACCGGAATAATCTCAAAGCCTTCCAGTAAACGTTCGGTATCTTTGCGCCCATGCAATTCCACATAACCGATAGCTACATCTATACCTTGCGCTCTAAGTTCCTGTCCTTCTTCCAGCATGGCGTAGGTTTTGCCCACTCCCGCCGCCGCCCCTAGAAATATTTTCAGACTTCCCATCTTCCAAGGCTTTATATAGGGAGGCGGCATTGCCGCTTCGGTAACTTCCCTTGTTTTGGGTGTAGGTTCTTCTACGTCCGACAAAAAAATCTGGCGGGGTTTTGGTCTGTCATTGCTAAGTTTATCCGGCAAAGGTTCTTTTTCGCTCATAATTATTGTTTATTTAGCGGACGCAGGCGGCTTCTCGAAAGCAGCGTCTAACGCTAGGTTAAGTTTCAGCACATTTACACGCGGTTCTCCTAGCACACCCAAGTCGCGCCCATCGGTATTTTGGGTAATCAGTTCCTTCACTTTAGCAACTGAAATTGCGGCATTTTTACCACCTAGCGCCGTTCGTGCCGCCACAATACGGTTTACCTGAAGGTTTGCTGCTTCCACCGATATTTGCGGGTCTAAGCCGCTACCGCTGGCAGTAACAATATCGGCGGGTAGTTTGGCATCGGCAGCCAAGCCGTTTTCCTGACGGAATTGTTCGGCATAGTTCTTAATTCCCAGATAGCTGCCCGGTACATAGTAGGTGTTGTCCTTTCCGGCAACGGGCGTGCCATTTGGAGGAGGTGTTGCACCCGGCGCAACAGTTACCTCGCTACCATTACCGTCAATTAGCTGTGGATTGGTAGGACCGAGATTGGATGCGCCCGACCCAGCAGCATTGTAACCTACTGCGCTAGGTCGCCCATGAAGATATTCAAAGCGGGTGAATTGTTGACCGATTAACTCTGAACCGATCACGTTTCCTTGCTGGTCTTTTAGCAAGCTGCCGTTAGCCTGTTTGTTGAAAGCCAGTTGCCCTACGCCCCATACCACCAAAGGATATAGTATTACACAAAGTACCAGCAACACCAGTGTAATTTTAATCGAATTCCAAGTTTCCCGTCCAATCGTCTTCAACATTGCTCATTCTCCATAATGCCTACCGGGCAAGTCTATAGCTTATCTGATACCCACCAAAGTAATCAGTACATCAATCAGTTTAATACCTATGAAAGGCGCGATGATGCCACCCAAGCCATAGATAAGTAAATTTCGCCGTAAAATACTGGCTGCACCCAACGGAATGTATTTAATGCCTTTAAGCGCAAGCGGTATTAGCGCCACTATTATCAGGGCGTTGAAAATCACCGCGCTCAGGATAGCGGTGTAGGGCGAGGTAAGACCCATAATGTTTAGTGGACTCAGATAATTCAGGTAATCCTGTGCAGTTTTAGGGTTGGCTATGGTCGGACCAATCGCAAACATCGCCGGGATTATCGCGAAATATTTTGCCACATCGTTGGAAATCGAGAAAGTGGTCAACGCGCCGCGCGTCATCAACAGTTGCTTGCCAACCTCCACAATCTCAATCAACTTGGTGGGGTTAGAGTCTAGGTCAACCATATTACCGGCTTCTTTTGCCGCTTGCGTGCCGCTATTCATCGCCACGCCTACATCGGATTGAGCCAGCGCAGGGGCATCGTTCGTGCCGTCTCCGGTCATGGCTACTAATTTTCCGCCAGCCTGTTGTTGTTTTATGAGCTTCATTTTGGTTTCGGGGGTGGCTTCCGCCAGAAAATCATCCACTCCCGCTTCCTCAGCAATGGCAGCGGCA
>NZ_JBAXHI010000043.1:0-33841 GCF_037138995.1 Candidatus Chlorohelix sp.
CTTCTTTGCCCTTCTCAAGGTTGGGAAGCCCAATCGTCACGGTGGTAGCGGTCACTTGCTTGACCCACACGCCGGAAGTTGCGCCCTCTGCCAAGTAACCCACGTCCAAACCTTGCGGAATGGGTATTGTGATTACGGAATTGCTTGCGCCACCCTTACCGACGTTCTTCACCTTGAAGGCGAAAGAAACGAGGTTCTCCGGGTTGGTATCTACCACCCGATCGGGAGTAACCCGCAACTGTGGCACCAAATCGGCGGGAGGGGCAATGACTTCGTCTGACACAGTGAAAGGCGCACTTACGTAGGTGAAGTCGATTTCGGGGGCAGTAAAGGTCAGCACGTAAGTACCGGGCTTGTTAAACATCAGGCGGAAGGTAGCTATGCCGTCCACAGCCTGAACCGTAGTTGTACCGCTAAGGATTTCGTCCGGTGCGCCCGCTGCGTTCGCCATACTGTTGGGGCTGGTTGCGTAGATGGAATCGGCGGAAACTCTAACTGCGCCGGAGAAGCTTTGCATAAAGTTACCGAGCCCATCCCGAAAAGCAATTAGTATTAACTTCCATGTCCCAGTATTGATTTGAGCTTCTTCGTCTTTTGTATATACTCTGCTTTTTCCGGCTTCTACAGTAAAGCTGTTGCTAGTTCCAGCGTAGCCTGCGATATATGCCCCCAACGTGTAAGTACCGGGATCCTTAATCCCCAGTCTTTGGAAGGTAGCTACGCCGTTCACAGCCCGAACGATATGCGGACCGCCGATCCCGCCAGTAGGGATATCAACAGTAACTTCGCCGCTGAAGCTCGTAACCGTGTTACCATACTGATCTTGCATCGTCACCACGGGTTGAATGGCGAAAACTGTACCTGCCGTTGCCCCACTCGGTTGGGTGGTGAAAATCGGTCTGGTAGCAGGAAAGGCGTATAGTAACACTCGGTTGTTGCCTCTATCCGCCACAAAGATGCTGCTGTTCGGGGCGCTTATTACTTGGGTGGGAAAGTTCAGGGTGGAGGCAGTAATGGTGCCGCTACCGACACAGTCGCGGTTGGGGCAATCGGAATAGTGGCGGTGGAGGTGAGTAGGTAGGCGGTGCTGACCCACGCGAACAGCGAAAAGCCTTGCAATTCTTCCACGATGCGCGGCATTGCCGGGTTCACGATGGTTTGGTCTAGCGCGACCAGCAAGATACTTGTGACTATGCCGGACAACGCTAGTATCAATTTTTTATTTTCTGAATGTTGCGGCTTTTCTGTCGCCGCTTCTTTAATAGCCAATTCCTATAATCCTTTTACTATTCAGGCAAGGGATTTACGCCCCTTGTTTACTCATTTCCGGTTAAGTTTTTTTCTATATGCTCGAACAAACGGTGCATTTGCCGGATTTCCTCATCGGAAAGACCCGCGACCATGCGCTGCTCAAATTCGGCAATGCGCTCCGGGATAGCCTCGGCAATGGCGCGTCCCTTCTCGGTGATAAAGACGCGCATATTACGGCTGTCTTGCTCATCCACGCGGCGCGTCACTAGTTCGTCACGCTCCATTGCTTGCAAGGTACGGCTGACGGAAGCGGGGTCAATCCCATAATATTTATGCAAAGCGGATTGGATTACTCCGGCGGGGTCGAGCGCTTCTATTAAAATCCGCATTTGGGGAATGCTCAAGCCCATATGCTCCTCGTAGCGCGGAATGACCACTTTATTTGCTCGCGCCAAACGCAGCATCAGCGGCAAACGCGCCCCACCCGCCCACTTCACGCCTTCGGTAAGACGCTCCCACTCAATTCTAATTTTATGGATGTTCTCGTTTCCGGCGCTTTGGTTTGTCATTATGCTTTCCTGCTTGCAAATTATTGACGCGACAATGATTGACAAATCAATTATTGATATGGCAATGATAATAAAAAATCGTTGATATGTCAACGGGAACGGGAACGGGTTCGTAGGGGCGTGGCTCGACACGCCCTCGATGGGTGGCGCAAATCTCATGGGATTGGGGCTTTACATTCAATTCATTACCAAAACCTTAGCCGATTTTAACTCTAATATCGCCGTTTCGCGTTAAACTGGAAGCATAGTGAAAGAGGTAACAATTATGCTTCGTGAACAGTGGTACGCAGTTTTGGAAAGTGACGAGGTGAAAGTGGGCAAGCCTTCCTATTATAAGAGGCTTGGCTACGAACTCGTTTTCTGGCGCACCGATGCGGGTAAAATCGTGGCGATGCAAGACCTTTGTCCCCATCGTCAGGCTAAACTTAGTCTTGGTAAAATCGTGGATGGCAACATCGAATGTCCCTTTCACGGCTTTCAGTTCAACTCAAGCGGCGAATGTGCGCTCGTTCCTGCCAACGGCAAAAACGGAGCAAAGCCCAAAGCTATGCGCGTGAGGGTTTTCCCAACTCGTGAAGCATATAATTTCATTTGGGTGTGGCACGGCGAGCCGAGAGCAGCCGAAGATTACCCTTCCCTTCCCTTCTATACGGAGCAAGGGCTAGGGAATTTCAGCTATAGCACCCTCCGCAAACGCTGGGATACCCATTACACCCGCGTCATCGAAAACCAACTTGATGTGGCGCATCTCCCCTTTGTGCATGCCAGCACCATTGGGCGCGGCGGACGCAAGCTCATTAACGGACCCTTCACTGTGTTGGAAGACGAAACGCTTTATGTGTGGCTAGATAACGAACTAGACCGGGGGCAAGTTGCCCGCAAGCCGGGCGAAATGTCGCGCCCTTCTGGGAATTGGTTACTCAGCTTCAAATACCCTAACATTTGGCTAAACCGCCTCTCTGACAAATTTATATTGCTGGCTGCTTTCGCCCCCATTGACGATGAGCAAACCATGATATACATACGGTTTTACCAGAACTTAGTAAGTTGGAAGCCCTTGCGTAAACTGTTCACCTTCATTGCCGCAAAGAGCAGCAGCAAGATTCTATCACAGGATGAGGGCGTGGTAAGCTCGCAGCGTCCTAAACAGGGCGGGCTATCTTCCGGCGATAAATACATCCCGGCAGACCGTCCAATCTTGCTCTACTACATGCACCGCAACGAGCTTGAACGGAGCGCACCCCCGCCTGAACCACCCGCTAACCCCGATGCTGAATTGGAAGTAGCGGGCTTGAGCGAAAATTAATCAAAAGGGCGGCTCGCCTTTTCCACGAACCGCCCTTCCGCTTTTATCTGCTTTCGCGCTTAATCGTCATCTCCATTGATGCGATACAGCGTGTTTGCCTTGTCGGCAGTCAGATAAATTGTGCCGGAATGTCCTACCGCCACGCCGCTGAAGAAAGTTGTAGGAGGCAGCAGCGGCAACCCCAAACCCATCTGAAGTTTATCCACCACCGTAGTAACAGTACCGGTTTTAAGGTCAACCCGCGAAAGCCTCCCCGCGCCAACCTCTACCACCAGCAAATGCCCGTCCGTTTCTAACGCCAAGCCTTCCGGCTGTTTGAACTGATACCCATTGAGAATGGGGTACGAAATGGATAGGATATTACCACCCTCTACCAACTTGTAGATTAAGCCGCTACTCCAATCGGCGGCGTATAGTTCCTTATCATTGGCTGCCAGCCCTAATGGAATGCCCTGCATTGTTTTAAGAACTGTTCGCACCCCCGCAGGGTTCTGCATCACTACGTTTTTCGAGCCAATCTCGGCAACTACCAGATTATCCCGGAACTGGATAGCGTTCATGGGACCCTCGAAAGTACGATAATCCTGCACTACCTGTTTGGTTACAGGGTCCCAGATTTGCACGGCATTATTGAGTATGGAAGTCAACACCAATTTGTCGCCAAACACTGACACCGTAATAGGCTGTACTGCGCTAGTGAAATTACCCAACGGCTTTGGCATCCCCGATTTGCCATCATATTGGCGCAACGTCCAGAAATCCGCCTCGAATACCCGGTCATGCCCATCTTTGCCGGGCAGTACCGCTACGCCCCCGGCTGCCATCATTCCGGCAGGGTTTACCTCGCGTAGCTTCTTATTTTTGAGTATTTCGCTGATACCCCCGCCCGCTTCATCCGAAATAAACATCCGCCCATGCGAGTCGAAAGCAATGTTATCTAAGCCGCTAACCGGCTCCGCCAACGTTTCCCGCTTCATGGTTTTAAGATTGACTCGCTCCACTTTATAAGGGCTACCGCTGTTTACGTAAAAGCGCTCCAACGAGTCAAATTTCACGGAACTAGGCGAACTCAAGCCGCTTAACACTTCCACGATTTCCTTAGTATCCACGTTTACCTTAACGACCCGCCCCTTGTTGTACAGCGGTCCGTAGAGATAACCATCCGGTCCAAACGCCATAGAGTTCATCTCTCCTGCCACACCGGGTACACCGTATTCCGGGAAGGTGAGTATTAGGGTTGGGGTAGTATTTGCTCCGGTTGGGTCTATCTCGTACAAGCCGTTACCGAAGAAATCGGCGGCTACAAAGAGACGTTTGAAGTCTCTGGTAAAAGCGATGCCGTTTGCGCCGGCTAAGTTGGTCGCAACAATGCTATGAGTTACGCCGTCTGGCGCAAGTTTACCCACCTGTCCGGTAAATAGCGATGTCCAGTACAGCGAACCGTCCGCGCCGAAAACTAGGTCATCTGGAGTTTGGACACCGTAATCCTGCCCCAACCGTTTAACAATTTGCCCACTGTAGGGATTCATTACCACAATTTCGTTACCGAATACACTGGCGATATACAGTAACCCATTGTGAAAGGCAATGCCGTTTGCGCCGTGAATGGGTGAGCCTTTTACCAGCGTTTGCAAACCCCCATGACCCCGATTATCCTCCTGTTCTTTGGCGAAGCTCACTCCTAGCGTAAGCTGTAAAACGAGCAGCATAGAGACCAGCGCAAGGCTTAACTTCTTAACATTTCTCATAAAATATCCCTCCGTTTTCGTACTACCGCCTCTTTGTGACTGCAAAACAGCCCGTTAGAGTAATTGCGGGTGTCCAAGTAACGCCTCATCTTGTCAAGGAATCTTATAGGGTAAGAATCTGTCAGGAAAAATGAACCGTGTTTTAATAATAAGAGAGATTAAAATGCTTGGTAAAGCCGATTTTCAGAGAAATTTGAGTGTAGGCTGTATTAGTGGGAAGATGCATGCTTCAAAGGCTAACATATTTAAATAAATATTTAGTGTTAAGAATAGCAAAGCATGGTTAAAATTCCGGTTAAAATCCTTTATAAATAAATTAATTTTTAATTAATTCTCTTGGAATGGGTAAGAAGGTTTTAATTGGGTAGGGGCGTGGCTCGACACGCCCTCGATGGGTGGGGCAAAATCGGGGGGATTAATCCCGGTTGACAAACCGCCCCTACGTCTTATAATCTCTTACTAATGTGCAAGGCTACCCGGCGCAATAAAACAACGCCGGATTTTTATATGGTAGGGAGATAATTGGGCATGCGTAATTCGACTCCGCTTGTTATCGGGGTGGCGGGCGGAACAGGTAGCGGCAAAACTACAGTAGCGCGTCACATCGTGGAGAATATCGGCATCTCGTTAGTGGTGCATCTCCAGCACGATTCGTATTACAAAGACCTTTCCCATATGCCTTATGAAGAGCGCACCCGCGTTAATTATGACCACCCCGATTCGCTAGATAACGACCTTTTATACCAGCATTTGTTGGATTTACGCGCCGGCAAGCCAATTTCCATGCCCATTTACGATTTTGTGCAGCATAATCGGGTGGCTGAACCCGTTTTTATGGAGCCTTGCCCGGTTATTGTGGTGGATGGGATTTTGCTTTTCACCGATAAGCGTATCCGCGATTTGATGGAGTTGAAAATCTATGTAGATACGGATGCCGACTTGCGCTTTATTCGCCGCTTAAAACGCGATATAAAAGAGAGGGGGCGTTCGGTGGATTCGGTAGTCGAACAATATTTAACTACAGTGCGGATTATGCACCAAGAATTTGTAGAGCCTACCAAACGTTACGCCGATTTGATTATCCCAGAGGGGGGCTTTAATGTGCCGTTGCTCTTGGATCGCATTGTGAAATTGGTGCAAACTCTCTACGACCAAGCGCTTGGTGAGCGTATCTCGCCTTTGCTGGAACGCGCTAAATTTTTTGCGGGTGCAAATGAACCCGATTAGGCAAAAAAAGCCGCACAAGCTTTAGCGAAATTATTACTCTGCCCCCGGCGTTTCTCCGTTTCCGTTCTTCTCCGAATTTTTCAATTCCGCTTCGGTGACTTTCTTAATGTGTTGGTGGGGTTGGTAGTTGAAAATGTAGTCCAAAGCCTCTTGCGGAGTATTGGCAACATGCAGCAATTCCATATGTGCCGCTTTGATAAAATGCTCCTCTACCCCTAATTTAAGTTGTGCCAGCAAATGATTATAGAAACCATTGGTATTTACCAGCACCATCGGTTTCTGATGTACGCCTAGTTGCCCGCCGGTAAGTATCTCGAAGATTTCTTCTAGGGTGCCAAATCCGCCGGGCAAGGTTATAAAGGCATCTGCCCTTTCTTCCATAATAGCTTTGCGCTCGCGCATGCCATCGGTCAGGATAAGCTCTCCGGCATCATGGTTGCCGATTTCGATTCTTTCAAGAAAGTAGGGGATTACACCGATTACGCTTCCGCCATTTTTAAACATTGCTTGGCTTACCGCGCCCATTAGACCGATGCGCCCGCCGCCGTAAACCAGCACTGCCCCACGTGCCGCCATCATTTCGCCTAGTTGGGTGGCTACTTCAAAATAGTGTGGCGCAATGGCATTACTTGAGGCGCAATATACTGCGATGTGAATAGGTTTGTGCATATTAGGTAGCCTTCCTATTTGCTTCTTCTTTCTTTTTAGCTCTTTCCTTATTGGTGAAGTACATTCGGATGCGGAATCCTGCCACACTGCCGCCAATCATCAGCGACATAAAGAGCATGTAAAATAGGGCTGTTCCCATCGGTTCGTTGCCGGGGTCAACTTGCAAACTATTCGGCGTAGGGGTCGCTATTTGCAATAATAAATTATAAATTGAATTCATAGAATTACTCATACCTTATTTTCTACCCAACGTTGACCGCTCTGTTCATCTCCCTCCCAAGATTCTTTTTTCCAGATTGGGACGGTGGCTTTCAGGGTGTCAATTGCAAATTGGCAAGCGGCAAAAGCTTCTGCGCGGTGTGCGCTACCTACTGCCACCCCTACCGCAATGTCACTGATGCCCAGATGCCCAACTCGATGAGACATTGCTATATCAAAAATACCCCAGCGTTTTTCCACTTCATCGGCAATTTCTGCCATAGCTATTTCGGCAGCCTCTTTATAGGCTTCGTACTCAAGCCAGTGAACTTCATTGCCCGCGTTCCAACGCCGTACTGTGCCGGTAAATAATACTATTCCGCCGTTGCGCTCGTTAGAGACCGTCTCAATCAGTTCTTGTAAATCTATTGGTTGCGCGGTTATCCGTATAAGCTGTCCCATGTATTACTCCTAGTAGAAATTCAATAACAAGTGGGGCAATCAGTCAGAACCGCCACCAACAGGCGGTATAAATGCTACTTCATCTCCGGGAGAAAGGGCGGCGCTGCTATCGGCGTATTGGCGATTAACCATAATTCGGCATGCACGGGCGGGTCCGCCAAGTGCGGGATATTCCCGGACAAGTTGCGCTAACAACTCTCCAGCGGTTACGCCTGCGTTTGCAGGTACAGGAAATTCGAGACTTCCGCTACCGATTATTTCTCTGAAGGAAGCAAATAATTTTACCGTGACCTTAGAAGACATCTATAATTACCCTCGCCAAGCATTGCTTAGCATAAATAGCAGGTTGGCAGGGCGTTCTGCCATGCGCCGCATCAGATAGGGATACCACTGTGAGCCATAAGGAACGTAAGCCCGTACATTATAACCCAAACCTGCCAATTTCTTTTGCAAATCACGGCGTATTCCGTACAGCATTTGAAATTCAAACCTCTCCGCCGGAATATTTTGCGCTTTTACGTAATCGAGAATTTGGTTTATGATTTTCTCATCGTGGGTTGCAAACCCCGGATAATTGCCCTTATCCAGTAATAGCCGCATGCACTTTACATAACTGCTATCAGTATCACTTTTATCAGCGTAAGCCACGGCGGGCGTTTCAAGATATGCGCCTTTGCAAAGCCTTATTCTGGCTTTACGTTCAATCATGTTATGCACATCATCTTCGGTGCGATACAAATAGCTTTGTAGGACTGTGCCGGTGTTGCGAAAGCCGTTTTGCCATAGTTCTTTGAAAATGTCGA
Organism: Candidatus Chlorohelix sp.; assembly: GCF_037138995.1. Classification (NCBI taxonomy): domain Bacteria; kingdom Bacillati; phylum Chloroflexota; class Chloroflexia; order Candidatus Chloroheliales; family Candidatus Chloroheliaceae; genus Candidatus Chlorohelix; species Candidatus Chlorohelix sp. The sequence continues at coordinate 8,234 of NZ_JBAXHI010000043.1, forward strand.
GGGTACGTTCGGTATAATCCGAACTTTCCATATCTATTCTGACAAAAATGTCGCCCAAATCACGGGCGCGAGTCAGTACCGCTGTAATATTATCTAGGCAAAGCCGCCTGTCCACATCCAGCCCAAGCGCGGTAAGTTTAACTGAGATATTGGCATCCAATTTCTCGTGGGCAATCATTTCTAATAAGTTTATATATTGTTTGGCGGAGGCAACGGATTCCGCTTCACTGAATACGTTTTCACCCAAATAGTCAAGGCTAACATGGATTCCGAGTTTGTTCATGTCGCGAGCAGCCGACAAAGCGTTTTCTAGGGTTTCTCCTGCTACGAAGCGGCGTGCGGCGCTGCGCCCAAGTCGGTTATGGCTCACGAATTTTTTCAGCCTGTCGCTTTTTGATAATTTTAAGATAGGTTCTTTTAAGATTGACATAGCCGGGACTCCTCTAAATACCGAGCAATAAATAATGTTGTGCCATCACTAATGTTATCACTTATTTGATGATACGAGTATATACAAAGGAATTGGGGCAGGGAACGGGTTCGTAGGGGCGCATTCCGATGCGCCCTCGATGGTTTGGCGCAAATCTCATGGGGTGGGGGGCAATCATGGGAAGGGCGACTACGGGAACGATTATAAAATGCAAAAACATCAGGAGGGGAAACCGCTTTCCTGATGTTTTACAAAATGCTTATTTAAGCTAGTTTCTAGCTGCGGGCTTTGACTTCATTTTTGTTCTCATCGCCCAAAGAAGTAAACTCTGCCCCAGTCGTGATTTTCTTCGCGTCTGGGAGAATAATCCACGAAAGCACAATCAGTAGAAACAATACCAGTGCAACCCATTCCATAATTCTCTTTGTTCCCTTTCCTCGCATCTACATTGAAAACAGACGAGTAAATTTAAGCGTTCTCAGCCTTTACTGGAGAAAATTCCACAGAAGTTAATTCAACTTCAGAAACAGCCTTTTTAGAATCAGGCAAGGCAATCCATGAAAGAACCATCAAGAGAAAAAGAACTAATGCAACCCATTCCATAATATTTATCCTTCCTAAATAACTTTTTATTGAGTAGTAGCGGGGACACAGCCCGTAAGCTATGCCCCAATTTCTAAATACTAGACTTCGTACGCGCTTTCACCGTGTAGAGCAGAGTCGAGACCGGAAAGTTCTTCTTGTGATTCTACGCGGAGACCAATTACTAGGTCGAGAGCCTTCAAGATTACGAAGGTAAAAACGCCGCTCCATAGAACCGTTACGCCTACACCGATTGCCTGTTTCCCAAGTTGTTCGAAACCGCCGCCGTAGAACAGGCCATCCGCGCCAAGGGTGTTGACCGCTTTAGTAGCGAACAAGCCAGTAGCAAGTGCGCCCCAGATACCGCCCATACCGTGTACTGCGAAAACATCTAACGCATCGTCGAAGCCGAGCTTGCTCTTTAGCACTACGCCGAAGTAGCAGATTGCGCCTGCGCCGAAACCGATTACCAGAGAGCCGCGAGAGTCTACGAAACCGCTGGCAGGTGTGATAGCAACCAAACCGGCTACTGCTCCAGCCGCTGCGCCTAATACGCTAGGTGCGCCCTGACGTATCCAGCTAAGGGTAGTCCAAGTGATTGCGCCCATTGCTGCTGCCAAGTGAGTAACTAAAAGCGCGTTTACCGCGAGGTCTCCTGCGCCTAAAGCGCTACCGGCATTGAACCCGAACCAACCGAACCAGAGCAAACCTGCGCCGAGAACAACCATCGGAACGTCGTGGGCTTCCATATGCTCTTTGCCGTAACCAAGACGTTTGCCAAGAACCAGCGCCGCAACCAACGCCGCAATACCAGAGTTGATGTGTACCACAGTACCGCCGGCAAAGTCCAACGCGCCCAATTGGCGAATCCAGCCGAGTGTACCACCTTCACCGCCCCAGACCCAGTGGCAAATCGGCACATACACAATGGTGAGCCACAGAATTAGGAACAGAGTGAACGCTTTGAAACGTTTGCGTTCTGCAAATGCGCCCGTGATAAGCGCGGGAGTAATAACCGCAAACATCATCTGGAACATCATGAACAATAGATGCGGGATTGTCGGAGCATAGTTAGTGTCAATTCCGACTACACCGTTAAGACCGAACCAATCCAAGCCACCAAGAAGGCTTCCGGCATCAGTTTTGATTGCGCTAGGTCCGAAAGCCAATGAATAACCCCAAAGCACCCACACCACACTGACTACACCAAGACTGAAAAAGCTGTGCATAATGGTGGAGAGTACGTTCTTTTTGCGAACCAAGCCACCGTAGAAGAAACCCAAAGCAGGGGTCATAAGCATTACTAATGCCGTTGCCACGATTATCCAGGCAGTATCCCCAGTATCAATCTTTGGGGGTGCAGGTGGAGTTGTTGTTTGTAGTAGAACCGAAAATACTGTCATCCCTAGAAATTCCTCCTTGTGCAAAAGTCACAAAACATATAATTGGTTTGTAGCTTCAAAATTCTCTTAACCTTCGATAATGCAATCATATAAGTAACCTATAAGTGCATGCTACATCACTACGCACGAAGATTTGTAGAAATATTTGTGTGATTTGCACAAAAGGGGGAATTGAGGCTAAAAAAGTGGTTGGGCAATGAGCATTTTATTGATATAAAGCTATTCACTAGTTAGATTAATGTTAAATAGACCTATAATATGCGGGTTAGTTTTGTAAATACTACCAAACGCTCATCATAATTACGAGTTGTTTGGTCAAAAGTACCAGAACATGTTATGAGATTTAAATAAACATCATCGGCAGAACCGAATATTTTTTCCAACGGTGCATTGTCATAAGAGTATTTTTCTTGCTTTATAACTTCAAACGTCAATTCTTTACCCTGATTATCACTAATATATACTTTATTTCCCGCTTGAAGCTTTTTCAAATCCCAGAAAATAGAGGGTCCCTTTGGGTTATCCACATGTCCATCAATCACTGAATTACCCAATTCTCCGGGTTTAAATCCAAGCTTGTACCAACCCACCGTCCAATAGCTATTGGGAACAGCCATTGCCCCATCTTTGGTTTTTCCCACATGCTCCACTTCGGCATCAATGCCAATCGCCGGAATCCTCAAGCGAGCCGGAATAATACTGAGAACGGGCTGGTTTGCTGGCTGTAGCGTAGGAACAGGCGTAGCGGTTGGCGCTACAGTTGTTGCGATACTAGTAGGCGACAGAGTAGCAGTTAGTGGCGCTATAGTTGTTGTAGGCAAAAAGGGCAATACCCCACCGCCTAGCGATGTTTCGACCTGTGGAGGCAAACTACTTACTTTTATGCCACTGTCTCCAGTCAACAACGCTATGACTACAAGCAAAAGTATTACAATAGGTAGTAAGAGGAAAAATAACGGTTTCTTCAAATTTTTGCCGAACAACTTGTTAAACCTTTTGATTTGTGTGAATATTATTTTGATTCGCGAATCTAATTATAACAAAAGAATAGGGGATTTGGGGCGTTCGTTGGGTGAGAGGGTTTTAATTGGTAGGAGCAACCTCCGTGTTGCGACAAGACGCGCCCTCGAACGGTTAAACGGTTGCTTTCAAGATTGGCAAAAATGTTGTAATATACTACACTAATACTAATAGGTAAGAATAGGTGTAATGTCGGCAAGAATACTAAGCCGGAAGCGTGTTTTACAGGAGTGGTGAATGTTTTCTAACCTTATAGAAGATTGGGCGCGAGGTATTGCGCGGGTGGTTGTTCGCATTTTTGTGAAAACCCCTCTTACCCCTAACAGAATAACCGTAATCGGGTTTCTGCTAAATATACCAGTAGCCTATGTGTTGGCTAACGGTTGGTTCTTGTTGGGTGGCTTGCTAATCTTGTTTGCAGGTGTTTTTGATATGCTGGATGGGGCGTTGGCAAAAATTACCGGACGCGCCAGCACTTTCGGGGCTTTTTTGGATAGTTCCCTCGACCGCTATAGCGAAGCGGTAGTTTTTCTAGGGTTGCTCCTTTATTATCGCAATATCCCTGATGCTGATAAAGATGGCGGCTCGATACTGGTTTATGTATCAATTTCCGGCTCTTTTATGATTAGCTACGTTAAAGCGCGTGCCGAAGGTTTGGGTTTGCAGTGCAAGATGGGTTTGTTACCGCGCCCTGAGCGTGTGGTATTGATTGCGCTGGGAACTTTTATCTCCGCTTTCTGGTCGCCCGCGCTGCCGATTTCGCTTTGGATACTCGCCGTAGGCACTAATTTAACCGCTTTCCAGCGTATAATTTATATCTGGATGCAGACTAATCGGGAAAATCGGGCAAAGGTGCAGAGTGAATTGGAAACTCACGCCGAAAATAAACAAGAAGCCCGCCCGTCTGAGGATGAAGAAGGCGAACCAACTCGCAAACGCTGGTCATTTAAACGCGCAAACGATTAAGCTATGATTCCGGCGCGTAAGAACTTTCTGGGCGAGTTGCTGGTTTTTGGAATTGCTCGCCGCTCAGTCTGGAGCGCCTTCCACTCCGTCCGCATGCGGGTAGCAGAACCGCTTCCTCTACCCCCTTCCAAGCTAGACGCTCCTATTATTTTCTATGTAAACCATTCCTCATGGTGGGATGGCTATTTGGCGCATATTATTTCCCGCCAAGTTTATAACTTGACTCCTTATTTGATGATGGATGAGCGGCAACTCAGCCGTTACCGTTTTTTTGCGTGGGCGGGCTGTTTTGGGGTGAATCGCAATGATGCAAGGGAAGCTCTAAAGTCATTAGAGTATATCGTTAAGGAGCTAAAGCAAAAGCCCTCTAGCATATTGTGGATGTTCCCGCAAGGCGAAATAATGCCGCTGGAATTACGCCCGTTGGGTTTTCACTCTGGGCTTGGCTGGTTGGCGCGTGAGTTGGGCGATTGTTATATTGCGCCTGTTTCCTTCCGTTTTGATTTTCTGCGCGAGCAATTCCCCGATGTATTTATTAATATCGGTAAGTTTACCCGCTTTAGGGCAGGAGAAAAAATCAATACCCGCGCCCTAACCGCTCAACTTGAAGAAACCTTAACGCTTGACCTCGACTGTTTGCGGGATGATGTCAGTCATGGGCGGGTGTCTGATTTTGAAACTATTGTGCATGGCAAAAGCAGCGCCGATATTGTATTCAGTTTTATTGTAGAAAAATTGTTGAGAATAAAGCCGAAAGAAGCGTAACCGGGCAGTAAAAGCTATGTATAACGATACTATCACCGCTATTTCTACCGCTTTGGGGGAGGGCGCAATCGGGTTAGTGCGCTTGAGCGGACCCCATGCCTATGAAATTTTGCAAGGAATCTTTTTCACGGTAAAAGGCAAAACCCGCAAGAGTTTTGAAAGCCATCGTTTGTATTATGGCTATATTGCTGACCCAGCGATTCCGGCTGAACCTCTGGATGAGGTGATGGCGGTTTATCTTGCATCTCCTCGTACTTATACCCGTGAACCGATGGCTGAAATAAGCTGTCATGGCGGTAGCGTTCCATTGGAGAAAATTCTAAACCTAACTCTTAGGATGGGGGCGAGACACGCCGAACCGGGAGAGTTTACTTTGCGGGCTTTCTTGAACGGGCGGCTTGATTTGGCTCAGGCGGAGGCGGTGCAGGATATTGTTCGTTCCAAAACGGGACCCGCGCTGGAGCAGGCGTTGGGGCAGTTGGCGGGAAAGCTTTCGCAACGGATTGCAGCGGCACGTCAGAAATTGCTATCAGCCCTTGCACAGCTTGAAGCCATGATAGATTTCCCGGAAGACGATGTGCCATTTGCTTCGGTTTCCCCTCAATTGCGGGAAACTTTAGCTGAGCTTGAGCTATTGCTGGCTACTGCCGATGCCGGGCAAATTTATCGGCAAGGTATCAGGGCGGCGATTGTAGGCGTGCCTAATGTGGGTAAAAGCTCTTTGCTAAACGCCCTTTTGCGAAATGACCGCGCGATAGTAACTCCGGTTGCTGGTACAACTCGTGATTTGATTGAGGAAACCCTTAATGTGCGCGGGGTGCCGGTTGTGCTGGTGGATACTGCCGGAATAACCGCTACTGAGGATATGGTGGAGCGTATCGGCATTGAGCGGAGTCGGCAAGCGATTGCCAGCGCGGATTTATTAATGTTGGCGTTGGATAGCTCGCGCCCTTTGCACTCCGGCGACCTTGAGTTAATCGCGGCGGTGAAAGCGGAATTGCTTTCGCGTCCAACCACCAAAGCTATGTTGGTTTTGAATAAAATAGATATAAATAATGATGAGAATGGGATTGAAGCAGAGTTGCAGCAACTTCTTCCAGATTTGCCTTGTGTGCGTATTTCGGCTCAAACGGGCGATAAGCTGAACGAGTTGGAAGAGGCGCTGGCAAAACTGGCGTTAGGTGGGAAAAATCTGGCGGGTAGTAGCTTGATGATTACCAATACCCGGCATCGTCACGCTCTTGAACGCGCCCGCGAACATTTGCTTTCGGCAATTCTCAGCGATGAGGCAAGCATGGCGGCGGATTTTATCTCAATTGATTTGCGTCTGGCGATGGAAGCAATGGGCGAAATTACAGGCGAGTCGGTGCAAGATTCTCTCTTGCATGAAATCTTCTCCACTTTCTGCATCGGAAAGTGAATACGCCCCTACGGGAACGGGTTCGGAGGGTTCGGATTCTGTGGGAGGTTGCTCTTGCCCTCGATAATGCGCCCTAGATGGTTTGGCTAAAATATAAAGAGCCGCTGCCGGATAGGAACAGCGACTCTGGACAGACCATTAAGGTCAAATGCGGAAGGAGGGTAGTAGTCTTAAAGCTCTACTTCGCAGTAACCTGACGAGCAAGCTAATTCCTGTGCCGCCTTAGTAAAGTCTTCGCTCTCGTAGCGGTAAATCTTCGAGAAATCCACTTCAGGGAAGACCGCCGCGAGCTTTTCATATTCCTCTTTGGCAACTTCGATGTAAGGCAATTGCGCGTATTGAGCATCGAAAGTTGGCAGGAAAGCCATCCCGCCGATTTCATTGCGATGCTCCCAAATCCAGTTTAACAAGCCTAACACTTCGTCCGGGCGATAAGTGATTGTGACAGAGGGGTTATGCTCTGTCCAGTTCAGCTTATTTTCGAGCCAATAATTGCACTGTTCGATGGCGTTGCGCCCGTTGCGAGTTATTGCGCCTGTCGGGGCTTTAACCGGGAAATGGATAACCCAAGTGGTAGCATTTTCGACTGTCTGCCCGTTTTCTGGGTCTAACGGAACTCCCGCATCTTTAAGCACTTTGTATAGGGCGGAGTGTGCGCTCACTCGCACATTGCGGATGTAATAGGGCGCCCAACGAGCGTGCAACCCGGAGGAGCAATCTACCAGTTGTGAAGTATTGCCGCTAGGTTTTACGCAAGTGACAGCAGCGGCTTGGTTGATACCAAGTTTTTCGGCGTATATGCGGTTAACTTCGACTGTATGCACCCGCAGCATGTTTTTTACTTCGGGGCTTTGGATTGCTTGGGAATCCATTTGCCCGGTAATATCTACGCCCAACAAGCGTTCATCCTCACAATTTTTCTTCCAGATAGGGCGCAGACCGGGAAAATCGGTAGCCATTGATTGGATAGAGCCGATAATAGCGGCAAGCTCCACCTTTTCTCTAAGGGTTTCAGGGGTATCGTTCGACCTAGCAACTGCCGCCGAGAGGTTGCAGAACTGGTGAGGGCGCAGCACGATTTCACCGCAAGGGTTTGTACCAAACATTATCAAATTGCCGTTGTCATCAAATTTATTACGGCGCATTGGCATCATGTTATAGGTAGCCTCGCGGTTGAAAATACCCGGTTCGCCCCGTCCAGAACTGACCATATCCAGCACTTGTTGGGCTACATCAATTTGGCTTAACCCCCCTTTGGGCCAGACTGCCGAGTTATTGGCGTTCCAGCGATAGCTATGTTCGCGCTCAAAATCGCCGGTTTTGCATTGGCGCATTTCTACGTCATCGTAATCAAAGAGGGAAATCATGGCGGTACGGCGCACTCCGCCGCTAACCGCAGCGTTACCCACTACGCACATAATGTCGTGGGCATCGGTGGGGCGCAAGAATGAGCCTTGTCGTGATAGCAATTTAGAGCGTACAAAATCAAGCATTACCCGGAGCGGTTCAGGACCGGAAGCTCGCCCGCCTTTGGTACGCAGGGGCGTTCCAGAAGGGCGCAACTCGGTAAGGTCGAAGTTAATATCGCCGCCATCGAACCAAGTTTCCAGCCCGGCACGTAGCGCATCCGACCAGCCTTCTGCCGAATCTGTGGCTACGAAAGTATCGCGCATTTTTCCGGTTTGTCGTTTCACACGGGGAAATTGTTCTACATATTGTTTTTCCACCGAATAGCCAACGCCGCAGCCACTCATGGAGATTATGAGTGCTTCCACAAAGGAGTCAATGCTTTCAACGGGCTGGTAAGAGCAGTTGTAAATAGTAATGTTCGAGCGGCGGGCGGCAGCGCCAGCCATTGCCAACATACGCATAGAAGGCATTACTTTCATTTCCAGAATACCGCGCCGCACCCGCTCGTAAACCTCGGAGTCAAGGCGTGAACCGCCCAATTCGTAGAGGAAATCTACGGTGCGGTTGACGGTCTCAACCCAAGTTTCGCGCCTTCCTAATTCGTAGTTGAAGCGGGAATATTTGTCAAAGAATTGGAATTGCTGTAGAACAGATGGGAAGTATTGGGCGGATTCATCAAATGCAGCTCGTACTTTTTCCGGCACGGGGCGTTCGGCGCGTTTACGGGCGTGGTCAGCGCGATAGAGGATATAACGTTTGGCGGCTTCAAACTCACCGGCAGCCTGCAAAACCATTTCAACAATATCTTGCACGTTCTCTACCGTAACGGGCATGCTTTTTGCCATTACGATATTGATAACCCGCCGCGCCAATTCAGGGATTGTAGTAGAAGGAGTACGCCCGCAACTGGCAAAACAACGCTCCATCGCGTTCTCGATTAGTTCTATATCAAATGAGACTATACGCCCATCACGTTTCACAATAGTTTCAGGCAATTTCAACCCGCTATCGGTATCCGTTGGTCTATTCACGATGTCAGTCATATGCCTTTTTCCTTTTAATTACAGCTATACGGTCTGTTTGTTTCAATCTTCATCCGACTTGAAAGCCGGGCGCGGCTGTGTTAGTAGTTCTTGCAGCCCCTCAATTTCGTGCTTGGTTAGGCGATGCTCTTCCAGCAAATTATCTGGCGCAAAGAGCCTTCCAAAACCTGCAAGCTCTAGCTCTAGCTCATCGAGCCGAACTATTGCTCTGATAAGCCTCTTTTGCGTTGCATCTAGCTGCTCGGCAAAAGAAAAGTTTTTTTCCATCCCCTTCTCCGGGCATAACAAAATACACAACCGGCATGATAAAAACCGGAGCTTTTTGTTACGCTTTGCTAAAATTAGATTCTGGAGAATTCTGCCGAAGACGAAAACTGGTTAGTTACGGGTTTCTATATTATGTCCGTTGAGCTTGTCTTCTTCATCTAGCTTTTCTATTTCGCTACGCATAACGTTTAAATCCGCAAATTCGCGATAAACGCTGGCAAAACGGATGTAGGCAAGTGAATCGGTCTGCCTCAACTTCTCCATCAAGATTTCGCCTATTTGGCGGCTGGTTACTTCAAGCTCACCGCTACGGAATATTTCGCTTTCCACCTCGTCAATTAGCTGTTCGATGTTTTCTGCTTTGACGGGGCGTTTGGTAAAGGCTGTATAAACCCCTTTACTCAATTTTTGGCGACTATATTCTTGACGATTACCATCTTTTTTGATAACCAAAAGATTAATAGGCTCTACCCGCTCATAGGTAGTGAAACGATGCCCACATTTAAGGCACTCGCGGCGGCGGCGAATACTTTCCCCTCCGCGCAGGTCTCGCGAATCTATGACCTTGCTATCGGTTTGATGGCAATAAGGGCATTTCACTCGGCTTGTCAGCCTCCAAGTTTATGAGATTTAATTTTCTCTTTCCCCACATTAGAAGATGGTTGCTCGTTAGTTATGCCGAGCTTGCAGAATATATATAGAGGAAATGTTTACTTTCCATAACTACTATTAACCTGCACCGTGCAACTATTATAATACCAAATATAGTGGTTGTCAATATAGTAACCCCCAAATCATCCACATTTAGTATGTGTGCTATACATAACTTACTAAATGTAGTGGTACTATTTGGCTATATTTCGTATATTGCTATGCTGGTTTAAAGCGGTTTATCGGTTGTTAAAAGCCAAAACCGCGAATTTAAAGTGAGCCTACATTCGCTTATTTTCGGTTATAAAAAAACTCCTCTCGAAAAGAGGAGTTAATACAAGCTAGGCAAGAGCCTTTAGATTGGTAGGTGTAGCGCCACCCGGATTCCTTCAGAGGTATCAAGCTCTATTTTGCCGCCTATCTCCTCGATTATTTCCTTGCTAACCGATAACCCTAGCGACATTCCCGCTATTATATTTGAATGTTGCTCTAGGAAATTATTTATCTCGCCTGATTCTGAAGCAACCGAGTTATATAAGATAATACTGATACTATCAGAGATTCGTTCGGTTGTTACTGAGAGCTTTCCGCCTTTAGTTGTAGTGGATAGAGCCTGTGTAATAAGATTTAGTATTATTTGCTCTAGCTGATAATCCATCACCCGCACTTGCATTAGTTTTGGAGCGAGCTTTGCCTCTACCTGTATTTCAGACTCCGCTATTACCTCTTCCAGCAAAGCCAGCGTTTTCAGCACGGTTACATTCACATCTGCTAAAGGGGGGGCGCTGGTGGGGGCGGGGCGATAAAAACTACGCATCTGCCCGATTATGCTTACAATCCGGCTGATTTCCGTATCGGCTGCTTCAAGGTACTTTTGTTTTTGCTCGGCGGTTCGTTTCGGGCTTTTGCTCAATTCGAGAATAGTTCGGATGCTTTGCAAGGGGTTATTTATTTCGTGGGCAATCGCTGAAACAATTCGCCCGATTGCCTCCATTCTTACAAAAGCCTTTTGGTTTTGCTCGATTGCGTATATTTTGCCGACAGCGCGAATAACCGCGAGTGCGCCTGTCAGGGTTTGGCTATTACCGTACAAAGGCGTAACTCTTACACCCAATTTAATACTTACATTATCTTTTGGCGCAATGGAAACATCTTCAGCCGGAAAACTACGTCCTTTTTCCAGATTATCACGAAATAAGGGGGATGGCTGACGTTTATCACAAAAATCCCAAAGGCAAAGTTGACCAACCACTTCCGCTGCTTCGTAGCCTGTCAGTTCCAGAGCAACCCGGTTAATGAGGGTAATATAACCGTTGTTGTCGGTGATGATAATCCCCTGATCTAGGTTATCAAAAATTTCAGCTTGCATTGCGACTTCCTGCACATTAGTATTAGTTGCATGGCGCAATTTACCTAAAGAATTAAGCGGGTTGTTATAATGAGGCTGTTTTCTTACCATCAACATACTTGTCATGTGACCTACCACAAACTATATATTAGAGCTAAAAATTATCTTCGCCAGACTTTTATGGGTTGTCCTATTACTTATATTTTATCTCACTAAATAGAATATAAATATTCACGTTGATAACAATTTTAGTGAAAATTTGGCAAAGTTATCATTCTCTAATTAGGTAAAAATTCACCAAACGTTTCTTATAGCCGGGGCGTGGCGCAAATCGGCTGACAGAGCGCATCGCACAGGGGCAACCAAAAAGGGCGCATCGGAAGCGCCCCTTACGGAATTCTCTTTGGTTACATTCCCTGCCGCTTTATAACGAGCGGAAGGTGCCAGTTTGGAGATTGTAAGCTTTTTCCATTGACCTTAAAGCTTCTTCGGTTTGTCCTAACTGACTTAGCACCTGACCGTATTCAAAATAGGTTTGTGCTAAAATATCGTTTGAACCCGATTCTTTTAGTTGTTCAATGGCTTGCAAGAAATATTCCCGCGCTTTTTCATTATCCCCGTTTTGCATGTAGGCTTGACCTAATTTAGCATAAGACTGCCCGATTGTGGTAGTATCATTGCTAAATCTAGCGGTTTCGGCGCTTTCAAGGGCGTACTGCAAAGCTTCTTCAGGCTTGTTTAGCACCACCATGAGGCTGGTTAGATGTAGGCTGGCAACCGCCGTTAGCTTGTTATCGTGCATGCGGAGGGCAAGGTTACGGGCTTCTACCAAATATTGTTCGGCTTGCTTGTAATCATGCCGTTCATACAGCAAAATCCCAAGCCTTGTTTTAGAATTTATCAGGCTGCTCATACTCTCGATAGATTCGTATAGGGCGATTGCTTTGGCAGTAAACGCTCTTGACTGTTGCAAGTTATTGATTTCGCGGTACTGGTTAGCAGTGCGCCAAGTAAGCCGCGCCAACCCGTTGCAATCTTGCAATTCGGCGGCAATTCTAGTGGCTTCAGTCAACAAGCTGATGGAATGCTCAGTGTCTCCAAGACTTCTATAGCATTCCCCCAAATCAGAGAGGATTTCAAGTTTAAGTTTTATGTCTTTTACAACAAGGTTATCAATCAGGTCAAGGGCTTTTCTGAAATTTTCCAATGCCAGCATATACTTGGTTTGCGTCACGTAGATTACGCCCATACTATGGGTTACGCGGGCTTCCATTTCAAAATCACCTAGACTATGCGCCATTTGCAGGGTGGTTTTATATTCGGCAATGGCTGAGTCAACATCTGAGGCTAACAGATGCGCGTGTCCTAGCAAGTAATGAAATTGTTTTAGCTGGTCGGTGGATAGCTGCCGTGTTTTAACTTTTTGAATCAAAACGAACTTGGCTTGTTCCGGGTTTTCTTGGTAGAGCGCGACCCGCACTTCGTCCAGAACCATATCCCAACGGGAAAATATTTCTGGATCGCCTTCTAAACCGGACTGGCTTACTGCGCCGGGCGTTGCCATGCTTAAAAGCTGTTCTACCGTAATACTAAGCCGGCTCGCTATTACCCGGAGGGCTTTGGCTGAAGGCACTACCCTGCCGGATTCTATCAAGCTGATATAGCTTTTAGAAAAAGCCCCTTCAATTAAATCCTTTTGTTGTAAGCCTTGCTGTAATCGGCTTTCTCTAATTTTCAAGCCAATAACCGCTGCCTGCTCAGATGTAAGTTGGAATTCAGGCATTTGAGTTTTCTCCTATGAATTTCCACTAATCTCAAATTAGTAACAAACACAAAGTTTTTATTAGGGCAACCTATCTGAATTTGAATATTTTTGCTTAGCCTGTAAATCCTCAAAAAGTACAGCAGTTTGTTTACCCATGCCAAGCGGTTTTTTTCACTTTAAAGAATGTTGACCTTATACAGTAACCCTGTGAAAAAACAACCCTAGTAATATATAATATATCATTAACTAAAAAAAAATGCAATAGTCTAAACCGCAAGTTAGTATAAATTGCATTAAATTTTTCGGCTGTAAATTCATGTTCTGTAAAAACTGTTTAATATTTGATGAGGCTTATATTTTAGGGCAAGCTATAGATACAAGCTCTTTTCTTTGTGTAGGGATACTACATTGCGTCTATTTAAAATAAGTCTGTTTTTTCCTACTAAATTAAGCTCTAAAGCGGGCTTTCTACCCTACAGGTGGTTTTATTTATCCTAACTACCTTTCAATTGCGATGCAATAACAAAATAGAGTCATATTTGATAAAAGAAATTCTATAACCAACACTTTATTACCTTATAACTAATGGGTGATTAAATCTGTTACACTTTCCATACAAATCCTGTGCAAAAAGAAAGGTCTGTTCTATTTTAGGTTCGTTAAGCTTAATATAAAAATGCAATGGATTTATTATAGATAAACAATATAAATGGGGGGAAATTGCTCTGGATAAGGTTTTGCTACTGGGTTAGCAAGTTGCTATAATTGCAGTTCTAGTTCAACTCTATTAAATAGCAGCAATCTACGTATAATCTGTTTATCCTTTACTAACACTCTTTTTCTAGTCAAACCAACAAGGGCGCATCTTGTCGCAACACGGAGGTTGCTCTTACAGAACCTGAACCTATAATTTGGGAATTGTCAAGTGAGATTCCCACGGTTTTTGACCGCTGTTAAGATAAAAGCTTCTGTTTTCCTTAACGTAGAAATCGAAGTCGTTTTTCCAAGCATGCCGCTGGTCTTGCCCCAATAGCTCAACATAGCCTTGATAAAGAGCCGGATTTTGGCTCGCAAAATAGTTAGGATTTCGGAAAAACATCTCAAAATAACCGGCGCAGAACTCAGTGTCATTCTGGAAAACGTAGGGATGCCCAATCGGGAGCGGGTCATTCTCGGAATAAGCGCTATTAAACCTTTTAAGGTAACGCTCAAGTTCTATTCGTTTACCTTCAATAAAAAGTTTTCGGGCGCGAGGTGTATAGATTTTACCATCTGCCGGGCTTAATCCGGGCAATAAGCCTTCACTATCGCCCATTCTGCCCGCTCCGGCATTAAAGAAATCCAGCATATGCCCAAACTCGTGTAAGAAGGGGGCAACACCGGGCGTACTACCATAAAAGCCTTCGTACAAGCGAGAAAGCGTTAGTTGTATGCTCTCGGTTTCATGGTTATAATCGCCTCCGGCTAAACCGCCCTCCTGTTCAAAGGCTCTGGGGGAGGTATATAGCCAAATATGGCGGGGCGTGTATAGCAAGCGGGCAAGTATATCGCGCCTGTAAAAGAAAATCTCAGCCAAATGCCCACCTACAATAAAAGGAATATCGGCGTGCATCTGTGCGGTAGCATCGGTTTTATTTTCAGCTTTAAGTTTAAGGTCGAGGTTAGGATGCTGGATAATTTCTTGAATAAAGCGGTAAAAATCGCTTAACTCCGCCTCATTCAGCATATTTGTGATGGGAAAGTACCAATCAAGAGCTTGATACTTGCCGGTAACTACGAATGTTAAAGCGGCAAGCTGTGTCCAGCAAGTTCCAGAAGTTAGGGAATTATAATAGCTGGCGGCTTCTGCCAAGTCTTTTACGGCAACATTTCCGATAGGTTCTCCGAAGTTCAATTCTTCAGAAAGGCGTAACCTGAGATTGCCTATTTCAAGCATGTTGCCGTTCAAAAGCACACGTTTATTGCGAAGATTTACAAAATCGAGAGTATTCATCCGTTAGCCTTAATGTTGCAAATTGTTTACTACGGTAGCATATTTATCAACCAATTGTTGAGCTTGCTCATAAGAATGGGACTCTGCTTGAATATGGAAAAGAGGGCGATCGGGGTCAGGCAAAATTAATACCCACTCATCCCCCAAATTGATACGAATCCCATCAACCTGACGCACATTCGAGTTCTGGTATTTTTCATTCAGCAAGCGCATAACCCTGCCTTTATCTTCCCAGCGGCAGGTTACTTTAGAACGTACCTGTGTATAAGCCGGCAAATTGTTAATGACTTCACCGATACGCGCTTCTTGCCTAACGGTTAGTTCAATGATTTTAGCAATTGCGAACATACCGTCTGCTGCCGGTTGAAATTCTGGGAAAATGAAACTACCTTCACCATCTCCCACTAAGATAACGCCATTACGGGTAGCGGCTTGCATTTGAGCAAAAGAATTTGCTCTAGTGCGAATTACTTCCCCATTGTGTTCTGCGGCGATTCGCTCAATAATGCTAGGCGCGGTTACGGGTATCGCAATAATACCGCCGCTGTTGGCTTTTAACATTAGCTTGGCTACGGCTGCCAGCAATTGCATCGGGGGGATTTGATTTCCTCGCCCATCCACCGCAAAAATCTTTTCCCCGCCGGTATCAATTTTCACTCCAAAATCGGCATCGAGTGTATTAGTAATAACCCCCAATCGGCGCATATCTTGTTGGAATTGTTCGGGGGTGCGGAACAATTTTGTTTCGTCCACCGCCGCATTCAGGGCTACCACATCACAGCCCATTTTATCAAGAATTGTAGGCAAGATAGTTGAGGTGTTGGAAGAGCTATAATCTACTACCAGCCTACGCCCGCGCATTTGTATATTAGTTGGCAAAGAGTTGATTTTCTTCAAAAAATCGAGGCTGTAATGTTCGGAAGGATTGGGTAAGTATTCGATTCGCCCAATATCATCGGTATAAACCCGCCGGAAATCTTCGCGAAAGAAGATAATCTCTACCTTGCGCTCAACCCCCTTATCAATATCTATTCCGCGTTTGTCCATAAAGCGAATATCTATGGTGCGGTTGTCCACAGGCGAAAGGCGCACGTGTACACCGCCTAAGACATGTTCCGATATGCGGGTGATATACCGGGCTACCGGAATTGGACAGCTTCCGAGGTCGGCGACATTAATTCCCGCGCTCGGCAAACCGCTCAAGAGGGCGCGTTTAATCATACGGGGGGTGTGATGCGCTTCTCGATTTACTGTAACCACGCTGCCTCTAGGCAAAATCGCGCCATAGGATGCGCCCAGCCTTGCCGCAAATTCTGGGGTTATATCTACGTTCACCAATCCGGTAACGCCAAAACGCCCGAATAATACGCGCCGCCCCTGATTACCCCAAATGATGCTGGTATTTACTTTCGCGCCACGCTCGATTTCTTTGGAGGGCCAAATCTTTACATTTGGCTGTATAACGGCATTTTCACCTACGATTGTGTTATCGCCAACTACCGCCCCTTCAAAAATCATTGCGCGGCTTTTAATAGTAACTTGCCGCCCTATCATGCAGCCGCGTAGTTCGGCGCGTTCTCCAATATAGCTGTTGCGCCAGATAATGCTGCGGTCAATATTGGCGCGGGCTTCAACCATACACTGGTCACGGATAACGGTGGGTCCTCTTATAATTGCGCCGGGCTGTATTTTTACGCCGCTACCGAGATAAATGGGTCCGTATAGTTGGGCGGTAGGGGCTATTACCACATCGTCTTCTACCCAAATCCCGCCGCCTAGATGCTTTCCGGTGAGGGTAACGTTAACTCGTCCTTCCAGCAAATCGGCAGTGCTACGCATATAATCGGCGATACTGCCCACATCTGACCAATAGCCTTCCGCCACGTATCCGTAAACGGGCTGGCTTTTCTCCAGCAGCATCGGGAAAAGCTGTTGGCTAAAATCAAAGGTTACGTTTTTTTCGTAATATTTGAATATTTCAGGTTCAAGAATGTAAATGCCGGTATTAACCGTATCCGAGAAAACTTCACCCCAACTTGGTTTTTCCTGCATCTGCCGTATTCGCCCATCGGCATCGGTAATAATTACCCCATACTCAAGCGGGTTTGCCACTCTGGTTAGGGTTAGGGTCGCCACTGCCTTATGTTCTTTATGGAATTTAATTATTTCTTCGAGGTTAAAATCGGTGAGGGCATCCCCGCTTATTACTATAAAAGTATCGGTGAGCATCTCTTCTGCCAGTTTAACGCTCCCGGCAGTACCTAGAGGAATTTCTTCAATAGAATACTTTATATTGCAGCCGATTGACCTGCCATCGCCTAAATCATCTTGAATCACATCTGCCATATATTGCAGCGTTACAATGATGTCGGTAATACCATGTTTTTTCAGCAAGTTAATGATGTGCCGTAGTACCGATTGATTGGCAATTGGCACCATTGGCTTTGGGCGACCAACCGTTAGAGGGCGCAAGCGAGAGCCTTCACCGCCCGCCATCACCACCGCTTTCATTTTTGGCTGCCCTTCCACTTTCCAGTTCTAAGGTTAAAGTCAACTTTCACTATTGATGCTTATTGTAACAGACCGATTCACTTACACGCAACAGCCTTGCGCTTTAACTCTGTGGATTGGTAACACAAGCCAAAGAGGGCGCAGCTTGTCGCAACACGGAGGTTGCTCCTGCCAATCCGAACTATATTGAACCTACCAAATATAAGGATTATAATCAAAAACAAAGGGGGTTAATCAATGGCAATTGTGCAAGGGCAAGATTGGTTGCATGACTCCGGTTTCTCCGATTTTAATAGCCTATCCAGACCAGACTGGAAGCAAAAAACAATAGAGCTTTTGCAACGAATAAGCTTTGCTGCTCGTCTTTTCAATAACGGCATGAGCCTGAATTCGGCGGAGGCGTTGGCTGGCGAGCTTTACAAAGCTGCTAACTTTGCCGCCGTTGCAATAACCGAGCGACAAACCACGCTGGCTTACATCGGAACATCACGCAAGGGGGAATCACCTCATTTAGAGCATTTCTGCCCGGCAGTACGCCTCTGCCTAGAAACCGGAAAAGCCCAAACCTGCCGCCACAACACCGAAGACTACCTATTGTGCAATTGTTGGAATAATATCACGCGTGAAGAAAAGCAAGATTCGCAGTTCCCACAATGGCTGGTAGCAATTCCGCTTGAAAATGAAGCGGAAGTCTTAGGCGCACTTTTAATCTTTGGCAGTGAACTTTTACCGATACAGCCTAGCAACCTTGATTTGGCGCGATGGGCAGCACAAGAGGTAAATCTTAATCTGGAGATAAGCCGTTTGCGCGGTTCAGCAGGGCAGTTAGCCGAAGCCGAGTTAAAAGCCTTACGCGCCCAGATTTCACCGCACTTTCTTTTCAATACTCTGAATACAATCGCGGCTTTGGTGCGCGTGGATGCCGAACGCGCCCGCGAATTGATTGTTGATTTTGCCAGTTTCTTCCGGCGCACCCTGCGGCAACACGGCGAATTTGTATTACTTTCTGAGGAATTGGATTATGTAAAGCACTATCTAAGGCTGGAACAAGTACGCTTTGGCGCTAATATTCGGGTAAAATACGACATCGGGACAGGCACCGAGAAGGTGGTGGTTCCGGTGCTAACGGTGCAACCGCTGGTGGAAAACGCCATAAATCACGGGCTTGCCCCCAAGATTGGCGGAGGCGCTATTAAAATCCAAACCCGTACCTTAGCTGACGGAGATGTGCTTATTGAGGTGAGCGATAACGGCGTGGGTATGGAAGAAACCACACTAGCAAAAGTGTTGAAGCCAGAACATAGTGAAGGGTTGGGCATGGCGCTTAGCAATATTAATGAGCGCTTGCAAAAATTATTCGGCTCCGAATACAACCTGAAGATTGAGAGCCAGCCGGGTAAAGGCGCTACAGTAAGTTTTAGAGTACCTCGTGTAAAAAGAGTTTAGCAACGATGCCAAAACGACTAAAAATTTTAATCGTGGATGATGAACAATTAGCGCGAGCAGACCTCCAGTATATGTTAAAAAAGATGCCGGAGGTGGAATCAGTTTCAGAGTGTACCAATGCAACCGAAGCGTTGGAATTGCTAAATGGCGCTGTGCTTGACGCGCTCTTTCTTGATATTGAGATGCCCGGCTTGAACGGGCTGAAGGCAGTTAAAATTATTAACCAACTACAAAACCCGCCCTTGATTGTTTTCGTAACTGCCTATGATGAGCATGCCGCCAAAGCCTTTGAATTAAACGCGGTTGATTATTTGGTAAAGCCCTACAGCGAAAAACGGTTGGCGCAGGCGATTACAAAAATCCAGAAAGCGCAGAGCAGCGGAGCAGTTAATTTTACACAGGAAGAACAAGCCAATAAAGCGCATTTCAAGAAAATTCCTGTGCAAAAAGACGAGGGGGTTTTGCTGATAAACCTTGCGGATGTGCGCTATATCGTGGCTTATGATGACAGGGTTTTCGTCAATACGCTGAACGAGCAATTCCTATGCCGCTTCTCTTTAGCAGAGCTAGAGCAGCGGTTAAATACACAGGGCTTTGTACGCATCCATCGCAGCTATATTGCCAATTTGCAATATATTGTGGAGTTGCAGCCCTTCTTCAATGGAACCTACAACCTGATTATTGACGATAAGAAACATACTATTCTGCCCGTCAGTCGCTCGCGAATCAAGTTGTTGCGTTCGCTCATTGAGGTTTGAAAGCACCCTTTTCTTTTAATTCGGGATGGTAGAATTAACAAACCATTTCAAAGATTTTTGTTATTCATGGAGAGCCTACGGGCAACGCCACCACCAAACGCACACTATGTCGCGCTGCCCCGCTCATTTTAATTAATGCCGCTAAATTTCTTTCTTTACCCTTTTATTTAGCCAGTCCATAGCCATTACTAAGCCATCTTCCTTACCGGGTTCGCTACTGATATAAAAATAATAGCAACGCCCTGCCAATTTTTTACCGGGTACACTAAAATCTTGCGAACGGACACAATAAGGAAGCAAGCCAGAGGCAACAGCGCGGTCAAGCGCTATAATTTCTGCATTACTCCAACCGGTTATTGAAAATTTCCGGTTGTCACCAGTGTTACTTAATAATTCCAATTAGACCTCTTTTTCTACTAAAGTGATTATTTATTGCAATTAAAGAATCTTTGCGGTTCTTTATTCTTCCGGTAATTTCTTTGACCGATAAATTCTTAAGCAACTGGTTAAAGCTGCTACTCCGTTGATTTTAACACCGGAGGCTACTCGCAAATAACTCCAGTCGCTCTCACTATAATTGGACTGTACCAATTGCTCAAAATTCAGCAATTGTTCTTCTTCCGACTTGCTTAAGGAAATCACCACACCCTCTAGTAATAAACGGTCTGCTAGGGCAAGGCAGGTTCTTAAAATACTGGAGGCTTTAACCAACGAGTTCCGTATTTTAGGTTCTATTTCGCTCATAACACTTTTCCTCAGAATTGCTATAATTAGCGTTTGTTAGTACAAAATGCTAATCGAATTGTTTTTTTCATAGTTTGAACTGGCGCTGGTCATAAATTTGTTATCATTAAACCCTAATTTTTTGAATAAGGTACGGTACCTACCTGAATAAGCCTGTACAGTAACGCTACCAGCAGCGTTATCCCTCTTCCAAACTATCCCGGTGCGCTCAGATACCGCCGGATTTTTATTATCAAGAACGAAATTGCAAATTATAAATAAGGTTTGATTTATGGCTGAGACTGAATAAAACAACCCTAACTTGAAAGAAAAATCAGAAGACACAGAAAAGGGGCTAAAGATTTTAAATCCAGAATAGATTTAAGTGGAAAAACAGTGAAATGTATTTTGCAATTACCTGATAAAAATATATACTTCACCTATCTTACATATTATAGCGCCCTTTTCAATTCAATACAAACCCGAACCCCACCGCTGTTGCAAGATGTTGCAAGAAAGGAATTGTCCCCTATAAAACGGTTCTCAAAGAGGTTTGGGCAAGGGCGCGAGGGCGGTTCGCGATGCGCCCTCTTTGTTTGGGTAAATTCGGGCGTTCGGGGCGTTCTGTGAGAGCCGCTTTATAGCGGTAAATCCTCATCGTCTTCATCGTAGGGTTTTGGTTCGGGCGGTTTAGCGGGTTTGGCTCGTCTTTCTAGTCGCACTTCATTAACTTTGGCTTGCGCGTTTAATGCTGGAGAGACATCTTTATAGGCTGTGGGAGTAGCGACAGAAGGGGCGTTATCGCTTGGGGCGGTAGGTTTGGGAGGCATCGGGGTAAAGAAGCTGGCAGCCGCGGTTAGCGAGGTTGGTTCTAGCAAATCTTCTTCTTCCAGCAACACCGGGCGCGGTTTGTTGCCTTCGGAATGCCCGATTACTCCGGCTTGCTCTAGCTGTTCAATCAAACGAGCGGCGCGGTTATAGCCCACCCGTAAACGGCGTTGCAAAAGTGAGATTGAGGCGTTACGAGATTCGCGCACTAGCTGTAAAGCCTGTTCAAACAATGCGTCATTATCCTCGCTATCATCATCGCGGTCTGGTTCGACTGTGTTTAGCTCACCTGACCACAATTGTTCTTGCACAAAGTTTTTGGCTTCACCCTCTAGGAAAGTGGCTTGTTGGTCCCAGAATTTTACCAGCGTATCAATTTCTTCATCGCTGACAAACACCCCTTGCACCCGGATAGGCTTAGGCGCATCGCTTGGGAGGTACAGCATATCGCCCCGACCAAGCAACTTTTCTGCGCCTGACACGTCCAGAATTACCCGGCTATCGGTTTGCGAGGTAACGGCAAAGGTGATGCGAGTGGGAAAGTTCGCCTTAATCAACCCGGTTACAACGTCCACCGAAGGGCGTTGCGTGGCGAGAATCAGATGAATGCCAACGGCGCGGGCTTTTTGGGCAAGACGGCAGATACTCGACTCGGCTTCTTCGGGCGCAACCATCATCAAATCTGCCAGTTCATCTATAATCAGTACGAGGAAAGGCAATTTCTCCCAATCGTTACCGACTCCAACCGCTTTGTTATAGCTGTCAATATTGCGATGCCCTGCCAGCGAAAGGCGTTTATAGCGCTTTTCCATTTCGCGGATAGTCCACTTCAACACGCTCATGACGGTTGGGATGCGCGGTTCGCCATTGCGGGCGCGGTCTCGCTCTTTCTCCGGGTCAGCCTCAATTTGAATGACTACCGGGAAAGCCAAATGCGGGATGCCGTTGTAGGTGCTGAGTTCCACCATTTTAGGGTCAACCATAATGAACTTGAGTTCATCTGGGCGATATTGGAACAGCATAGCAGCAATAATCGAGTTGATACACACCGATTTACCGCTACCTGTCGCCCCGGCAATCAAAAGGTGGGGCATTTTGGCAAGGTCGGCGACCATCGGTTGCCCTGCCACATCGCGCCCCAACGCAATTTTAAGTTTGCCGCCCCTTTTATTGAAATCTTCCGACTCCATTATTTCTTTCATGCCAACGGTAGCAATTTTCAGGTTGGGTACTTCTACGCCCACGCGCTGCTGACCGGGTACGGGCGCTTCTATGCGGATGGCTGGCGCGGCTAAAGACAAAGCAAGGTCGTTAGAAAGGGCAGTAATGCGAGCGACTTTAACCCCAAAACCGGGTTCAAGCGCAAATTGGGTGACGGTGGGACCGGTATTTACCTCGCGCACATAAGCTTCAACCCCAAAACTGGAGAGTGTTTCCTCGATTTTCTTGGCTTTCTTAAGCAAGTCTTTTTCGTTTACCTCTATGCCGGAGAAATTTGCCAGCATATCAAGCTCAGGCAAACGCCATTCGCGGCGGGGCAGTTCGGCAGGCGCGGGGGAATCTTCGCGCTTCCAGTTCTGGGCGACTACCGGCTTTTTATCGGTTGGCGCGGCGGCATTATTCGGGACAAGATGCGCTCCGAATATAGAAGGGGTAATTTCAGTTGGCACATTATTACGATTGCCGATTTTGGCAGAATTGGGCGGCAACAAAAGACTATCCAGCAAAGCATCTTCTTCTAGTTTGCCCTCTTCGCGGTTTACTACGTAGCTACGGTTTGTCAAGTGCGGGTTAATTATAGTTGAATCCATCTCTATATTAAGTTCACCCGGTTCTTCTGTTTGGCGTGGGTCTGGGGTTGTTGTACCTTGTATAATCTGCCAAAGCTGACGGATGGATACGTTAAAAGCGATAATCAAGCCTACTATAAATAACGCCACCAACAATAAAAATGCGCCAATGCCCTGTAACATCCCGGCGAGAAAACCGCTGGAGTAGTAACCGATATAGCCGCCGCCGCCGCCCTTTTCTGCCAAATCTTTAGGGTTGGCATCTAATAGGTGGAGTAGCAGCACAAAGGCAAGAATCGAGAGAACTCCCCCTAACAAGCGCGTTTGATTAATAAATTCTCGCCGCTTTAAGCCTTCCCAAAAGAAGGTTACGCCTATAAAAGCCATCCATACGGGAATCAGGTAGGAAGCAAGCCCGAAAATGCGCTTAACTGCCATGCCCGCATCCGCAATCAAGCCCTTTTGCGAGAATAGCCCGAAGAAAAAGATTAGGGCAAATACTATTAGTAAGATGCCGTAGATTTCCTGACGCGCTCCGGGCGCAATCGCCGGCAATTTGTCATCCCGATGAAAGCTAGTCGGTTGAGTTTTGGGGGTGCGCTTGCGTGGGGCAGGCACAGAGGAATTACCCTGTGCTTGCATCTGTTCAGGCGCGGCGCGAGTGGGGGCAAGCGTAAGTTGAGCGGCTGAGGCGTTTCCTGCCATCCGCTTGCTACGTTTATTCTCTTTAGGCGCTTCCGCCACCGGGGCGGTTGGGTCTAGGGGTTGTACATTTATAACCGGTTCAAAGCTTTCGAGTTTACTCTTGCGTGGTGAGCGAGAGGCGGCGGCTTCGGTTGTCCCGGCAGATTCTTTCTTAGCCATAGGGCGTATCCTGACTTTGTCGGGTAAAGTCCGATAACTACATTTAAGTTGTCATAAATGATGTTAGCATTTTAGTTCGTTGTCGTCAAGATTAGAAAAGCTCCCTCCCATTTTGGATTGCCGATTTTGGATTGAAGCCCTCTCGCCAACACCAAGAGAATTAACCCGTAGGGGCGCTGGAGTCGCCCTTCTTTGATTGCCACCAATCCTATGAGACTTGCGCCACCGAACGAGGGCGATTCAAGCTTCGCCCTTCACGATTTTTATTCACTAAATGTTTGCTATATTCAATTGGATAATTTACCACCTTTCTATAATAATCAGTCTAATTATAATAAGCAAATTAAGTGAAATGATTAAATTATTTTAATAAACCTAGCGTTATACAGTTCCCAAAAAAGCCATTCATTTTGTAACTGTATCACCTGCTTAATTTGGTGGGCTACAGGGTAGTAGTAGTAAAGTATCATCAGAAAACCAAACGGCGCTGTTTGAAAGGGAAAATTAAGTAGTCAAGGGAAGGAATCAGTAATGGTTAATCAAAACAGTGTAGTAACAAAATGGAAGAAAAAAAGTATTCCAGCACGATTGCTGGCAGCGTTGGCGGCTATCGCCCTGCTGCTTTCTGCAAACCTATTCTCGGCACAGGCGGTGGATAACTGCAACTTGACGGCGCTGACAACTATCGTTGGCACAGGCGGTACGCTCGATTTTAACTGCGCCACCGATACCACCCTCACCCTAACTGGAACTCAAACCGTTGATGCAGGTCTGATTGTGACTCTGACCAACACGGGCGCTGGCAAGGTGACTATCAGCGGGGACAACCAGTACCAGATTTTCGCTGTCATCGGTACTGCCGAACTGTCCCTTACCAATCTAACTCTGAGCAATGGCAGCGCTAGTAAAAACGGCGGGGCTATTTTTAATAGGGGCGCGGTCACGATAACTGATTCCACCTTGTCCAACAATACTACTGTTTGGGGCGGCGGGGCTATTTATAACAACCCCGACAGCACGCTCACGATAATCAATTCCAGCCTGTATGGCAATACCTCCAAGGAGGTTGGTGGGGCTATTTTTAATAGCGGCGGCGCGGTCACGATAACCGATTCCAGCCTGTATAACAATACCTCCAGTAGTCTTTCTGGTGAACCGGGAGGCGGTGCTGTTTTTAGCGGCGGTACTAGCACGCTCACGATAACCAATTCCAGCTTGTATGACAATACCACTAATTGGAGCGGCGGAGCTATTTTGAACAACAGCGGCAGCACGCTCACGATAACCAATTCCAGCCTGTATGGCAATAACGCCAGTGGCGGTAACGGCGGGGCTATTGCTAACTACGGCAACGCGACTGTGCGTAATGCCACCTTCCTTGATAACACTATTTCTGATAAGGGCAGTGGCGGAACCATCTACAACTACCTTGAAGAGACGTTCGATATAAAGAACAGCCTGTTGCAGGGTAGCAACATTTGTAACGGCATCATCACCGATGGGGGCTATAACCTAGAGGTGGGCGCAGTGGGCAGCTACAGTTGTGATTTCCTCAGCGCCCGCGGCAGTTTTACCGCCACCGATGCGATGCTTGGCGCTCCCGGCGATAACGGCGGACCAACCCC
>NZ_JBAXHI010000044.1:0-30818 GCF_037138995.1 Candidatus Chlorohelix sp.
CATCGTAGGCTACGGCAACCGCTCGGAGTTTACTCAGGTGAACATTCTGACGGTAACGGCAGGGTAGTTTTTAATCTTGTGGGGGCGTATTTGAATACGCCCTTCCAAATTTCCCCCGAATTTACCCAAACAAAGAGGGCGCATCGGAATGCGCTCCTACCAATCCGAACCCGTTCCCGTAAGGGTGACTCAAGCGTCGCCCTACGGGTTAATTCTTTTGGTGTTGGTGAGAAGGTTTTAATTGGTATCCCCCGTATCCCCCGTTCGGGGGACAGGTGGGCGTGGCTCGACACACGCCCTCGTTGGGTGGCGTAAATCGGGGGTTCTTAGCCGATAGCGTTAAACTTACCCGCTTCTGGACGATAGCGTTTGAAGCTTATGGGAAGTTGCAGACCCGCCATTTTCAGAGCTTGCAAGCGATTTAGATAGGCTGCGCCAGTCAGCAGGTGCATACCAACGTCAACAGCCTTGCGATTTTGTGGCTGTTCCAGATAGGTGCCGCGTACCCAATCGTTGAATGCGCCCATAGCAGGTCCACACCAGATTTGATAATCCATCTCGCGCCCCTTTTCGCCAGTGTTAGACCAGCGCGAGGATAAGCCCAAATACCAGCGGAAGATTAAGCCCATCTTGCGCTTAGGATTCTCTTGCGCTTTGGCAAGCTGCTCAGGGTCACGTTCTTGGAAGAACTTAACGGTTTCCGCCCAAACTTCATTCGCGCTTTTGCGGAAATATTGCTTCTCTACTATTGCCAGTTCGGCAGCGGGAATCTGCTCGATTGAGTCATAGGCACGGTACAAGTCATAGAGTTTTTGGGAGCGCAAGGGGAAAAGCGTACCGCGTTTGAGCAACTGCACTTTTACGCCCATTTCAAACATATCGGCGGAAGGAGCCATCATAACATCCGGCATTTCAGCTTGCGCCAATAGCTTTTTGGTATGTTCAGATGTTCCGGCTTCCACACACGCGCTGTTTGCAGAGCCTGTTACCACATAATCCGCGCCCATCATGAAGGCTGCCAGCGTGGCGGCGGGCGTTCCAATACCGCCGGCTGCGCCTACTCCCACCGGACGCGCATATCCGTATTTATCCTGAATCTCATCGCGCAAATCCATCAAGGAAGGCAACAAACAAACCAGCGGTCTGTTATCGGTGTGACCCCCTGAATCCGCTTCTACCGTGATATAGTCAGCTCCCGGCACTTTTGCCGCTAACGCTGCTTGCTCTGCGGTAATCTGCCCCGCCTCTACCAAATCGCGCAAAATTCTTTCGGGGGCGGGCTGCATAAACTTGGCGGCAACCTCACGGCGTGAAAGCTTGGCGATCACCCGGTTTTTGATTTGAATGTTTCCGTTTGCATCTTGGCTTAACCCGGCTGCTCGGTAGCGTACAATATGCGGAGTCAAATCAAGGAAAGCGGAGGCTTCTACAATACTGACTCCATATTGGAGATATAATTCAACTGCCCTACGTTCAATTGATTCCTCGCTTGGGCTGTGAATTAGGTTGAAGGCGTAGGGTTCGGTGGGTAATTCAGCTTGAATACGCTTTATGGCGGCTTCAATCCGGGCGGGACTTAGCCCTGCCGCTCCGAACGAGCCAAGCATTCCGGCTTTGCCAAGCGCAATAACAAGCTCTTCCGAAGAAATCCCCTGTGCCATCGAGCCGCCCACATAAGCATAGGTTAGCCCGAACAATTCGTTAAATTCGGGATTGCCCCAACTACGCGCAGGTTGCGGCGGTAATGCTGCCAACAACTCAATTCCGCTGCTGGCTGTACTCAATTCTCCCTCATTGCTAAAGCCGATGCGATTATCCACCCGCACCGCAAAGCATGGGCTTTCCAACTGCAAGAGACAAGCCCGGATACCTTCTTCATCAAATACAATCGAGCTGACAGGTCCCGCCCAGAACTTGTTATTTTCAACTGAACTTGACATAAAACTAAGGCTATTAGCTGCCTTCAACATTCCTATTCTCCTTAAATCACGCCTCAATTATATTGAGAGCTATCTGCTTTATCTCGTATATACGCAGTTTGTCTTTCCAAAGACTGGCATCGGCGTTAATGATAACTTGCCCTTGATTTTCTACAATCTCGGTGATGTGAACTTCAAGTCTTAAAAGCTCGTTTTGAGGTCCTAGTTGACCTCTGTATTTCCAAGTAGTATTACTGCCGGGAACGAGCGTAAAGCGGGGTGCGCGGAAACCAGCCCCCAGATTTTGTTGCAGGGCGTAGGCTTGCATTGCTTCGAGAATAGCTTCCACCCCCAAAGAACCGGGCATAACCGGGTCTTGATAGAAATGGCAGGTATAAAACCAGTCCGCCGGATTAATTTTGCGATTGGCGAATATATAACCTTTGTTATATTTGCCGCCATTTGGCACAATTTTAATTTCGTCCAGAAAGTCGAGTTGCCCCCCGGAGAGCCTGAAAGCGGGCTTGCTGGCGTTACCGCTGAACCATTCGGGCTGTGTTCGCAAATCCAACATGGCGGCGGGTTGTTGGTTGAGCCACGGGAACACCTCTTTGCCTCCGTCTAACCCCACCTGATTCGCCATTACCTCACGGCTGAAGAAGCCGAAAGCCGATTCGCCCCGATAATAGGTTTGCCCCTCACAGCTTGACTCGAAGCGGAAACGCTGAATGATAGTGCCATCAAAAGCGGAAGTTGCCAAAAGAGTGGCGCGAGTGGTGACGGTTTTACCGCGCACATCCAGATTTTGAACCAATTCCGCCGTACCGTCCAGATTGCGGAAATAGAGGTCGGTATTTGGGAACATTAACGCGCTGCCCTTGTACGCAGACAAGAACCCGCAAGGCTGCAAGGCGATTTCCATCACCACGCAATAAGGCACATAGGGCGCGGCGTTCTGTTGGTAGAACCACGGCGCATCCGGCACATCGTATTCTACGGTGATGGAGGAAGGATGGTCAAAATCCTTCTTTTCGCCCGTTATTTCGGTAACGCGGCTCATAAATTTCAAATCGCCGTTGGGGATGCGCGATAATCGCCGCCCTTCGTAAATATTATATTCTGCCCCAAAGCATTTTGCGGCTGAACCGGTGGCAAATTCTTCGATTTTGGTTTCATCGAATAAGGCAGGGCGTGAGATAGGGGCTACTACTGCGCTGGGCTTCTTCGCTACCGCATGCAAAGTTCCGGCATTGCGGGCATCTTGTAAGAGCTTAAGTTGCAGGCTTATCAACCCGCCAAGCTGTTCAAGCCCTTCTCGCCTTGAATTGAGCAAGGCACGCTGAGTTTCGGCAATGCTACTATTATTTATCAAAAGTCGGTCAAGCTGCTGATGCAAGTTATTCGTTTCCTGTTTTTGTTCGTAGAGGGGCGACAAATCCAATTCTACCCGATGGCTTACCAACTGCGCTAGCAATTTTAGCAGCGAAGTATGGTCGCTAGTGCCTTTCTGGCTGATATTCAAACGGGCATGCTCTTTTTTCCCCAGAATCTTCCCAACCCAGCGAGAACAGGTGCTACCGGGACCCAGTTCTACAAAAAGACGCGCCCCATCCTCATACACTCGCGAGACAAGACGCGGGAAATCTAGGGGATTGCAGACCATCCGCGCCACGCTTTGGGCAATTTCCGCTCTTTCCAATTTGACAGGCGCGTAATTGGCGGCGCTATAGAACGTTACGCCTTCAACTTGCCGGGTCGGGTGCGAGTGCAGTTGCAGCAATTCATTATACTCGCTGGTGGTCGGTTCGCAATGTAGCACAAAACTGGAAGGGCTTTTCAGGTTATGCGCTTTTACCTTTGCAATAACTCGGCGACAGGCTTCGCTATCTCCGGCAATCAACCCTTCTTCGGGCGTGTTGATATGGGTCAGATAAACCCGATTTTCGCCTTCTAAGCCAGCGCGAATCTTTTCCAGCGGGGTGAGCAAATAATAATTGCTCCAGAAGGTATCATCTGTTCTGTCGCCCTTGATTTGCCATTGCTCGCGGATTGCGTCTTTAGGTCCTGTCAGGCGGGTTTGGAACAAAGGCGATTGGTGGAAAGCGTCAAGCCCTTTATCGCCGCCAGTCCACACTCCCAACGCCCAAAACATGCTGGTTTCGCCCATGCTATAGCCAAAAGCGATTTGGGGGCGAACCTTGAAATAGTCTCGCATAATCATAGTGAACAGGATTGCAAAACTTGCGCCGGACTCTATCAGCGTTTGCGAATCGGCTTCAAGCTCTTTTTCGAGTGCTTCGATTTGAGCTTTATCAAGCGGGGAAAGGCTGCGCGGATAGAGCTTTTTTTCGCCCAAAGCCAGCCCCACATTTGAGGTTAATGCCCCAAAGCTATCTTGCAAGCCGGGAAAGAGATGAAACAAGGTTTGCCCCAACCCGTGAAATGAGTTAAATGCGCCGGGATATACAAAAGCAACCTTGCCTTTTTTGCCCAACGGGTTTGGCGTACAATAGCTGCCGCGTGTGGTTTTCCATTCCTTGCCCTTGGCGAAGGACTTTTCCAGATTCTCCAGCGCGTTATCAAGGTCTGTAATTAGCTCCTCGCGGCTCTGCCCCACCAATATCAGCGCGTAAGCGGCGACGGGATTTTGCCGATACTTCTGGAAACATTGCCGCGCCAAATTTGCGAGAGGTGCGCCGGATGCCAAAAGCGGTTTAAGGGCTTGAAGTTGCGCCAATAAAGCCGGTACATTCTCACCCGCGAACGGGCAAAAATAGAGAGGAAGGCGGGTAAGATAGAGGTTTTGTGGAGCAGGGCGGTTAGCATCCGCTGAGAGCAGCAGATACAGTTGCGCCCCGCTAAAAGCTGCCACGCGCCGATTTGCGCCACTTTCCAAAAACCATGGGCGCGATTCTTCCGCTTGATAGAAAGCAGGATTTGTCCAAGAAGCGGTATCAGACGGGAAAGAAGGGCTGGCAGGAATATAGCGGTGATACAGGCTTAAAGTAACTTTGATGAGTCCAAGCAGGTGCGCCAACCTTGATGATTCACCGGGTAAACCACCTAACCCGCAAGTGTACGCTCGTTCGGTTGCGCCGAACGCTGCCTCACTTCCAGCCGCGACCTCCAAATACTCAATTTGATTTGTCTGTATTCCGGCTGAACTACAGGCATCCCGGTAGGCTTGGGCGCTATCGCCGGAGTTTCCCCACCCTTCGATTTTGGCGTATTCGCGGGCATTGCCTTGCTGAATAACCAACGCGGCGGCAGCATCTAAGCTACTTGCTACCAGCGCCACGGCTTGCGCTGCGCCAGTTTGCAACAACTGTGAGGCTGTTTCAAACGCTTTTGAGAGGGTAGCAACCTTGGAAATTGCCGCGCCTGTAAAACCGGGAAGCGTTAGGGCTGTATTACTCTCTGTTAAAAATAAAATGGAAATTTTGCTGGAAAGGGCTATTCCACTTTGCGTCAAGGCTTGTTTTGCCACTTGTCCGGCTAGATTCGGATTGAGGGAATCCGAGCTAATTGCGGGACATAGCCCGTCAAAAATAGCTCGGTCAAAATCATCCAAATCCTTAAAACCCGGTAAGCTGGTAGCCAGCCCGGTTATGCCCAAATTAATTGGTTGCGCCACTCGTTCCTGCTAACTCTGCCGGCACGAACAGGTTGTTCAGATTTTGGCTAATGGTTACTCCTGCCCCGTTTATGCGAGTATAAACTACACCATGCTCGTCAAAAGCCGTAACATTAGCAATCAAGCCCGTATCGCTGCTGGTCTGAACCTGCATGACGGCATAATAAATTTTGTCAAAGGGTATAGTTCGATACTGTTCAACGTGTTGGATTGCCAGCGGCAAACTCCCGGCTTGGTAGAAATAACGCGCCCAGATTAGCATACATTGTAGTTGGACATCTACCGCATAGGGGTTGAAATTTTGCACCGGGAATTGCCCCTGCACTCTTTCAGGAACGAATGGCAAATAGCATTCCACCAGCATAGAATCGCGTTCCACGCTGAGAACGCGCCTAACCCCTTGAAAAGCAGGTCCGTGAAACAATGTCCCATCCCGGTAGAGGTCAATGCCATTCAGTACGGACGTTTGCGGTATCTTTATGCCTTCAACAACGGGCGGCGGCGGCAACTTACGGCGCAAATCGCACCGCGCCCCATAGCGAGGTTGGCGTTTGCCCTGTTCACTCAAGCTCCAGATGGTCGCCTCGAATACCAACTTTTCGTTGCCTTCACGCTCGACTTCTTTTAGCTCCAGCGTATAATCGTTTATTTCGTCTGTCTTGAACACAACCCCATTGAAAACCCGATTATTGATAGAGGTATGCATAGTGTAGCCGGGAAAAAGCTGTTCACAGGCGTTTGCTACCCAGTTGATAACGCAGATGGCGGGTAATACCGGGTTGCCGCCTATCCGGTGGTCAAGCAAGAAAGGATTAGCTTTAGGGTCAAGCCTTCGCCGTAACTGGTACGTTTGGTGGGCAGGGGGCAATGCTCTTTCCGGTTCGGGTAAAGGGGGACCAACTACGACCAGCGTACTACCGGGCGTTTCAGTCGCCAACGCATCCACTAACCGTTGAGTTCCGTCTTCCACCGGAATAACATAAATCCCTCGCCGGGCGTAAAACTCGCGCAAGGCGGGCGTTACCATGCCTCCATCCCAAGGTCCCCAGTTAAGCGAAATAACCCGGCAAGCGGGATGGCTCTTTTGCGCCAGCAGGGCGGTTTTATTCAAAACTTCGTTTGCCATTGAATAATCCGCTTGCCCAGCATTGCCGAAAAAGCCCGCTACCGATGAGAAAAGTACCAATTCTGAGAGCTTGTTAAGTGGTAAACATTCCAACAAATTTATCAGCCCACGTACTTTAGTGGTAAAGACGTTTTCAAAATCAGCCAGCGTCTTGTTTTCGATTAATTTATCGGCAAGATTACCCGCGCCGTGAATAATGCCCGTAACCGCGCCGGTCACTTGTTGGGCTTTATCCAGCGCTTGTTTTAGCGTTTGGGGGTCGGTAATATCAACGCTCAGGTAAACCGCCTGACCGCCTTCTTCTTCAACCCCCTGCACCGTTCTTGCAATTTCGCGGCGAGCTTGCAAAGCGTCAAGCCCTTTCTGCACCTTAACGGGCGTAGGCTTTTCGCCTTGCGCCGTGAGGTGTGCCGCAAACTTCTTTTTGAGTTCAGGTTCTTCAAAGCAACCCCTCGCCCATTCCGGCTCATCACCGGAGAGCGAGGTACGCCCTAAAAGTATGAATTTACAGCGGAAATGATGCGCTATCTTTACCACACATTCGGCAGTTATGCCGCGCCCACCGCCGCTAACCGCAAAGACGGAGTCCGTATCAACAGGTTTGTATGTACTCATCTTCCGGTTACCAGTTCCGAAACCAACGTTACGCGCCCTTCCGGCAAGTAACCTACTTCGCCAAGCAAGCGGCTAGGGTCATGCAGTTCGTCCAACAGATGCCCAATCGCCTGAGTTTCATTTAGCTTGGGGGAAAGGTCAATTGCTCTGCAATAAACCGCATCCCATTCTTGGCGCAAAGTCTTGGCAAGCCCGAACAACCCGCCGCCAATCGCCCCAAACCCGTTTTCTTTGCTTGCGCCCAACGCGCCGTCTAGGTGCAATACTGTCAGGAAACAAGCGCGACCCTCGTGAGCGGCTTCGTAAAGAGGTGCTTTCAGGTATTTTGCCAATAAGAAGACGTGCTTCACCACCGCTTCTTCAATTTCCGAGAAGGGCAGCCCATCCGGGCGCGTGAGGTTAGCCGCCGGGTTCAGGTTGATAAAGCAGCCGACTTTTCCGTATTGAGCAGCTATCTGTTTTAGGGTTTGCTCCAGCGTTTTTTCGCTCATATCCTCAAGCGGTATGTAATGCGCCTGTATGGGCAATTGGCTGGATTCGGCGATGATTGAGCGCGGGAAACCAAGTACCACAACCCGCCAACCCTTGTTCAGCAACGCCTCTGCTAGTCCGGCGGTTAATGTTGTGCCGTCATCGGTCAACAAACAGATGTAGTGGTCGGGTAGCCCGAACTCAAGATAATCCGGCAAGGGCAACGCTTTCAGCCTAACTTCCGATAGTGGAGCGCCGTTTGGGATTATTTCCGAGGTTGGAGCATCTAATACAGGGGCTACACTGTTCGCAGCAGGGGCAGCCCCCACGCCCAATTTCGCGACAATCTGGGCGAGGGTACGCAATTCGGCGAGTTCGTCCTGTGCCACACGCGGCAGATTGGGGAAGCGGTCTTGCATTGCGCCAAGAATTTCAACTCGTTTGATGGAGTCAATGCCGAGGTCGGCTTCCATGTCCATCTCAAGTTCGAGCATATCGGTAGGATAGCCTGTTTTGTCGCTCACAATTTCGAGCAGAACAGGTACAAGTTCAGCATTTGCGGTAGGGGCAGCGACCGCTTGTGCAGCGACTGGCGCGGGTGCTACTGCTACGGAAGCAGCAGCCCCAACGCCCATTTTGGCGACAATCTGGGCGAGGGTACGCAGTTCGGCGAGTTCGTCTTGAGGCACCCGCGGTAGATTGGGGAAGCGGTCTTGCATTGCGCCGAGAATCTCAACCCGTTTGATGGAGTCAATGCCAAGGTCGGCTTCCATATCCATCTCAAGTTCGAGCATATCGGTGGGGTAGCCGGTCTTATCGCTCACAATTTCAACCAACGCTTTC
Source organism: Candidatus Chlorohelix sp. (assembly GCF_037138995.1). Classification (NCBI taxonomy): domain Bacteria; kingdom Bacillati; phylum Chloroflexota; class Chloroflexia; order Candidatus Chloroheliales; family Candidatus Chloroheliaceae; genus Candidatus Chlorohelix; species Candidatus Chlorohelix sp. The sequence goes on from NZ_JBAXHI010000044.1 coordinate 8,609, forward strand.
ACCAGCGTTTCGTTTTGAGGCGCAGCAGGGGCAACCGCTACCACAGGAGGGGCGATAGGTGGCGTTATACCGTTTGTTGTCTTAGCCGGAGCGGGTTTTGGAGCTTCTACGCTTGCCGGCGCAACCGCTACTACTGGGGCGGGTTTGGCGACTACCGGCGCAGGTTGATGCGCAACGGGCGCAGCTACCGCTTTTACGGGAGGTGGGCTATACGATACTGCTGGGGTAGGCGCAACCGGATGAAACTCAACTTTGCTTTGCCCGGCAGTTGTCTGGAAATAGTTTGAAGCAAACTCCGCTTGTTGGTTCAGATATTGACCATGCACACGAAGGGTATCGGCTTGGTGGTCATGGAAGCGCATCATATTGCGCTCGACACTTTCCAGCACGCCGGGAGGTGTCGCAGGTTGCCCACCCATCAACAACGATTGTTGCTGCTGCATAAGCTGGAAGAAAATCTTGGAGTATTCAAGCTGATTATTCAGGTATTGTTCGTGAACATGCAAAGTGCCTGCCTGAAATTGGCTGAGTTGCGAGATACTTTGCTCAATTTGTTGGAAACCGTAGTCAGGCTCAGGCGTTACGGACATAACCGTTTGGGTGCCTGTCTGCGGTATTGGCTGTGGCGCAACCTGCTCCGGTTCGGCTTGCGCTATCGGTTGGGGTTGGGGCGCGATTACTTTGGCAGTTCCATTTTGGGGAAGGGTGGTCATAACGTTGCTTGTTTCCTTCTCGTAAATTGATACCCGATAACCATCCTGTAGCGATTTTTCAAAAGTTTGGATACTGGCATTGCTAACATAATTAGAGCCGTTTAATTTGACGCTAATCTTAGATTTGCGATTCCTTTGCTTTGTCGCCGGTAACATATATGGGTCAATATCCGTTATAGCTAAACCTGCAACCCGCAACTGTACCGCCGCTCGCCGGAATTGGGTATCGCTGTTTTTCTGGCGGCTAGCATTCAGCGCAACAGCTAGATGCGGCTGGTTGCCGAGAATAGTTTTAACTAGATTGGTCAGAATGTCGCGGGGACCGATTTCGATAAATACATAACCGCCCACCGCATACAGATTATTTATCTCTTGCTCGAACTGCACGGGCTGGAGCAAATGCTCTGCCAGCGCGGCGCGAATCTTCATCGGGTCACTGGAGTGAACTTGTCCGGTGGTGTTGGAGAAAATCGGGATTTGCGGACTATTAAATGTGGAGGCATTGATAGCGTTCGCGAAAGGCTTTTGAGCATGTGCCACCAGTTTGGTGTGGAAAGCCGCCGAAACCGGCAACGGTACTACGCTAAAGCCTTTTTCTTTCAGCGCGGGAATAATATTACTAATTTCTTGTTTTGCGCCAGCCAATACAAACTGATTGCCGGAATTATAGTTAGCAATGGTAATCTCAGGGTAATTGCTGAGAAATTCTTGAATTGCGGCTTGGCTGCCGGAAACTGCCAGCATCGCGCCGCTATCAAAGCCGGGTTCATCGGCGGGGGCAGCCATCGCTTTGCCTCGTTCAATCACCAGCTTGTAATAATTCTCATCATCCAACACACCAGCCGCCCATAGCGCGGTTAATTCGCCAAAGCTATGACCAGCCACGAAATCGGGCTTGAACCCAGCTTGCTGCATCAGCTTGTAAAGGGCGCTGCTAACCGCTCCAATCGCCGGTTGGGCGTAGTCGGTTTTCTGCAATGCCTGTGTGCTGGCTGCGTTATCCTTGCCCGGTACGGGGTAAACCACTTCGGAGAGAAGCGTTCGCCCTTCCTGACGATATAAAGCATCCATGCTGCTGAAGGCTTCGCGCAAAGGCGGGAAGTTTAAAGCAAGTTCGCGTCCCATTTCCAGATATTGTGAGCCTTGCCCGGAGAAAAGCGCGACTATTTTCTTATCACTTCCCAACCCGTTGCGCCGATAAAAGATGCCGCGAGGATGTTCCCATGCTTCTTCGGCAATCTTATTCTGCAATTGAGCGGCAGCGAGCTTTAATAGCTCTAGCGTTTCAGTCAGCGATTCTGCCACAAAGCCGTATCTAGCGGCGTTTTGGGGAATTTGCAATTTGCGGCTTGCCTCTACCAGCGCGTTATATTCGGCTTCGGCTTCGCCAGCTTCAAGTCGTGGTATTATATCGAGAGTACGCTTTAATAATTGCTCAGGCGTTGCGGCATCTAGGATGACAGCTTGCGCCCCACGTTGTAGGCGATACGCGCCATTAACTTCCGGCTTGTATTCTTCCATCACCACATGAAAATTGGTGCCGCCAAACCCAAATGCGCTAACTCCGGCGCGGCGCGGAACGGAGGAAGGCTCTCGTAACCATGGGCGAGTTTGGGTATTCAGGTAAAAAGGCGAATCCTGAATATTGATACGCGGGTTCGGTTCGGTAATATTTATTGTAGGCGGAAGAATTTTATGGTGCAATGCCAAAGCAGTTTTGATAAGGCTGGCTGAACCGGCTGCAGCTTTGGTATGCCCAATCTGTGATTTCACGCTACCAAGCGCAATATACTGTCGGCGGGGATTGCCTTCTTCAAACACTTTATTGAGGGAGGTTACTTCGCATAAATCTCCGGCTACCGTTCCGGTTCCGTGCGCTTCCACCAAACCTATTTCGGTGGGGTCAAATCCTGCATCTTTGTAAGCGCGGTTTAAGGCTTTAACCTGTCCATCTGAGCTTGGCGCATAGATACTCTTGTAACGCCCATCGCTGGATGAGCCGATACCCTTGATAACGGCATATACTCTATCGCCGTCTCGTTCCGCATCTACAAGCCGTTTCAAAACTAGCATTCCGATGCCTTCGCCTGCCATCATTCCATCTGATTCGGCATCAAAAGGGCGTACATTTTCTTTGCGCGAGAAGGCAGGGGTTTTGCTGAAACACATATAGGTTAGGATGGAATTATCAATATCCACCCCGCCTGTAATCATCATGTCGCTGCGGTAGGAGGCTAATTCGTTCACAGCTACGTTAAGGGCGCTAAGGGAACTAGCGCATGCAGCATCTACCACACAGTTCATGCCGCCTAAGTCAAGCCGGTTAGCGATACGCCCTGCCACCACATTGCTCAAGAAGCCGGGAAAAGAGTTTTCTTCCCATTTAGCATGACCGAGTTTTAATTTTTCAATGATGACTTTTACATCTTTATCTGGCAGACCAACACTTTTGAGAACTTTTTCCCACAACGGGTATTGCAAGCGGCTTACCAACGGACGCATCAATTGTTGCCCGGTTACAACTCCAAGCACCACCCCAGTTTTATCCCGCGCAAATTCCTCACCTTCGCCATATCCGGCATCTTCCAGAGCATCTTTGGCTACCAGCAATGCCAGTAACTGAGATACATCGGTGGCTTCCAGCAAGTTAGGGGGGATACCAAATTCGCTTGGGTCAAAATCAACATCTGGTATGAATCCGCCACGTTTGCAATAGGATTTATCGGGCGTTTTGGGGTCGGAATCGTAATAATCCTCGATTTTCCAACGGGTAGGAGGCACCTCAACAATACTGTCTATTTTGTTTAGGATGTTATCCCAGTATTCTTGCAGGTTACGGGCTTGCGGGAATATTGAAGCCATTCCCACGATTGCAATTGGAGTGCGGTGCAAGGGTGCGCCCGCTTTATCCGTTTCAATAATTTGTTGTGACATCAGTTCTCCATAATTAACTAGGGTGACTGTGCTGGAACAATAACCAACAGCCTTGTGACACCTTATTATGGGTGTATTTTATTATGTTAGCGCCTGAGAGAGTGAAAGCAGAAAACGCCTTATAAGGGCTATTATATTTTAACAGGCTAAGACGCAAGTAGCAAAAACCCCAACACAATCACCCAAGCTTATTTGCCAGCTTTTCCCTAAATATTATTAGAAGTCGGTTAATTTAGTAGTAAAATCTGGTTGATAACAGGTAAAAAGACCTGTTAGGCTTTCTTCCACTTAAAGCAACTCAACGTCCACCCATCTCCAGCTACCGCCAGCGCACCGCAATACTTCTCAGCTGGTTTTAGTTCGCGTACTTTCCAGTATTGCGTATCTGGTTTAGGTGTTCTAATTGTAAAATATACCATATTTTGCGCCGATGCGGGTACGATTTCCACCTGATCTAATGGGAAAGTTAGCCCTTTTCCGCATGCTTTCAAATAGGCTTCCTTAATAGTCCATAATCGGAAAAAATATTGGGGCTTTTCAGAAAGCGGCAATTCTTCCAGCAAACGAATCTCGGCAATAGAGAAAAAATTCCGCGCAATGCTAGAAAACTCAATGGCAGGGTTTATCTTCTCAAGGTCAACCCCTAGCTTCATACCTGCGCTGAAAGCCAGTAGCGCAAGCTCACCGGAATGCGAAATATTGAACTCTACAGGTTTTTGATAAGTAGTTTGCGGAAGGGCTGGTTTCCCGTGAGCTAAGGTAATTAATTTAATTTTGGCAGGTTTTTCGTTAAGATATTGTCCAAGCAAATGCCGTAACATGCCACGCGCAATAATGAACCGCTCTCCATCTTGGATTCTACGGTAACGCACTGCTCGTTCTATTTCCTCTGGGGTTAGGTACTCCTTGAATAGCGGTAATTGCGAACGGGCTTGCACAAATTCAATTTTCCAAACCTGCACCTCGTTTTCTTGCAAGTCTACCGCCGCTGCCGGTTGCCACTCAGTTTCCGCTTGATAATTCATCTACTTAATCGGCTAGAGCGACAGTTTGGCAAAAGTATTCGGGCTTATCCAGCGACTTTACCATAAAATCTGCCACATCTGCTCTGGAAATTGTGTAAGGGCGCGATAAACTTGGCGCAACCGCAATTCGATATTTCCAGATAGGCAACTTGTTGGTTAATCCGGCGGGGCGAACTATCGTCCAGTTAAGTTCCGAATCCTTGACGCTAGACTCCATTATTCGCATATCGGCGGCGCTATTGCTGAAAATTAGCGGGAACAACACGTTTTGAAAAATAAAGGGTATATTCGGGTCTTTTTCTTGGTCTATGCCGATTGAGGAGATACATATCAGCCTTTTGACTTCCTGTTTCGACATAGCTTTAACCAATCGAGCAGTTCCCTTAGAGTATAGCGTTACTTTCGCGTTCAGCCCCGAAGTTATACCGATTGCCGAAATTACAGCGTCATGCCCTGCCATTGCTTTTTCCAACGCGCTATCATCGCTCAATAAATCCGCTTGTTTGATTTGAAGGCGTTCATGTTTCAGGTAAATTGTTGCCGGATTTCGCACTATCGCAGTTACGTTATGCCCCATATCCAACGCCTTTAGCATAGTCTGAAATCCGGTTTTACCATTTGCGCCAACAATAGCGACCTTCATTTGTTGCCTCTCTCTTTTCCTTGAATTTCCATTAATAGTTTCTATTCTACAATATTATTCTCTGTTATGAACAGGATTCGGGAAGGGCGAGAAGGTTTTAATTGGTAGGGGCGCATCGGGATGCACTCGTTGGGTGGCATTTTTCGGGGGGATTGGGGCGTTCTGTGGGAGGTTGCTCTGTCAGCCGATGGTGTCGAGGGCAATAGCCCTCTCCCACAGGATGCGCTCTCGTTGGTTTGGGTAAATTCGTTGGATTGGGACAACGGGCAGATTCCGGTGACATTGACCCTTAATAAGGTACAGGTTATAATGATTTTAGCGTACTGTTCCCAATTCTAAAGCCAATCAGGAGAGTTATGAGCCAGAATCCTAATGAAGAAAAAGCCCTGGCGCCTGTCACTTATGTACCGGGCGGGCTTAACCCTAGCGTGGTGAAAGCGAATGTTAACCCGACTCCATCCAATCAGAACCATCCGTTTGCAGCCGGGCTGAAAATTAACGAAGTTATGAACTATCAGAACTTCTTTACCTTCCCGCTTGATACCGAAGGTAATATTTTTGACGCGATTACTTATTTTAGTGAAGCTGAAAATCGAAATCGCTATTCTTACGAACAGCAGCAATTAATTATTAGCCGCATTGTACGAGCCGCAATAGATTTCGAGATACCGATAGAAGGCGTGCGCGAGAAATTACAGAGCTAGAGATTTATTCTCTGCCTTATAGAAAGTCACGGTTGCAGATGGCAAATTCACCGCTGCAACCGGGTATTCTTCCTCCAGAACCGGAGTATATCTATGGAGCGCGAAGAGAAAGACGCGGATAAGGGCAATATTCCCCCGTTGGCTGTTTCTCATGCGGCTGAGTTACGCGCTCAGTTGGTAGAATTACTCAAGCAAGGTCTGGCTTTTAATAACCCTTTGATAGAATCCGCCTTCTTGTCCATTCCTCGGGAACATTTCTTGCCTTCTGAACTCACGCTTGAAAAAGTTTATTCTGATGATGCCATCGTAGTAAAATATACCGATGACGGTATGCCCAGCAGCAGCAGTTCACAACCCTATTTGATGGCAGATATGTTGGAAGTTTTGCAGCTTGCACCCGGAATGAAGGTGCTGGAGATTGGGGCGGGGGTAGGTTATAACGCCGCGATTATGGCGTATATAGTTGGTACACAGGGGCAGGTTATTTCGGTTGAATTGGATGCGGAACTTGCCAAAAATACCTATCGCAAGTTACAAGATTTAGGAGAGCCTTACTCCAAAATAAAGGTGATAAATGCCGATGGCGCAGAAGGATTCGAGGAAGATGCGCCCTACGACCGGGTTATTGTCACGGTGCAACAATGGGAAATCAGCCCGGCATGGGTTTCACAATTAAAAGTGGGGGGGCTGCTGCTCGTACCGATTTCGATTAGCCGGCATGTTTGGGGGGGGTTAATCCCCTGTTTTCGGAAAGATGCCGATGGCATTTTACGCGCGGTTGCTTCAAGCGCGGGGGGATTTATGCCAATGCGCGGCTCTATGCTGCATCCTCTTTCGCGCCGACTTGAGCCAAACTCAGAACTTGTAAGTACAAGTTTACCGCTAGACCCCTTGTTACCGCTAAACTTGCGAGTAAACGGCGGGAAAATCTATGTTACTCGTGAGGCTACACTGGATAAATATAGCCCATTGCTGGGAAATAATAAATATCCACAGAAAGCCAATGGCTATTTGCAAAGAGAGTTGCTTAACCCTGCCGGCGAAAATTGGGGCAATAATAGGCAGAAATGGGCGTTATTGGAGGATGAGCAACGTACCGCAATCGGTATGGCGCAAGGCTTTAATATTTTGCTGGCGGCTGCTCATGAGAACCGAATTTGCAGCCTGTTGGTGGGTAGTGAATTCTCCGCCCAAGAACCACGCAACCCTAACGAGCGAAATGGAATCCGGTTTGATTGGCGCGGTATGGTAGTGATAATGCCAAGCGAAGATGAGCAAGCTTTAGACCTTGCGATTATAATAAATGCAGATGCGGTTATGGGTTGGCGAATCGGGATGTCAGACTTTGCTTCTAACCAAGCTCTTTTGCTGGTTGAGCAAGTATGGGATTTGTGGCTGGGGATGGGCTGCCCGCAATCCAGCGATTACCGCCCAATTGCCTTTCCAGCCGATAGCAACCCTTCCGCGCCGGGTTTTATAGTACACAGGCAGTATTTTGACCTGCTTTTGCCTTTTGGTGAGAGCGGTGCGGAATTTTAACGTGATTATCTAACAACCGGAATATCTCTAGAAAGAACAGCATGGTGGCAGTGAACAAAAGAATAGGTTTTTTATTAACGCTGGTATTGATTTCAAGCTGGCTATTTGTAGCATGTGGTGACGATAATATTCAGGAACTTTCTATCGGAACGCTTCAGACCGAATCAATAACTTCCAATGACTCAAAGGCTATTTCATTGGATATTGCAGGTGGTGAGGTACAATTGCAAGGTACTAGCGATAGCGGGTTAACCGGTCAGCTTGAATATAACATTCCCCAACTAAAGCCACAAACTGATGGAATTGGTTCACCAAGTCTTAAAATCCATCAAAATATTACCAGTAGTAAGTTGCCTTCAAGTGGGTTGGTTAACCGCTGGGATTTCCAGTTCGGTAGTAAGGAAGGGTTGGATTTCAGCGCGACTATTGGCAACGGCAATGTAACCGCTAATACTGGCAAGGCACAGCTAAGCAATTTTTATGCGAAAATCGCCAACGGTAGCGTAAATGTGAACTTAGAGCAACTGCAACCCTTGCTAAAACAACTTTCGGCAGAAGTTGGGACTGGGTCTGTTTATGTGAAGGGGTTAGCGAATACCAACTCTCCCGCGATGAATATCAAGGTAGGCAGCGGGAAGATTACGCTTGATTTCTCAACGGGCATAAACGCCACCTTTTACGCTTCCGCTGGTGTTGGCAATGGCGATATTACTTTTGTGGTGCCAAGCGGGTTGGGCGTTAAAGTGACAGCAACAATCACGACTGGTAATTTTAGCGCACCCGGATTCAATCGTCTTGGCAACCAAACGATTTACACTAACGCGGAATATGCCAACGGCGGGAACGTGCTTAACCTAGACCTAAGAGTAAGCAATGGAAATATAAAAGCGGTAATCAATAAGTAAAGTTCGGGGCGTTTTGTGGGAGGCTGCTCTGTCAGCCGATGGTGTCGAGGGCAATAGCCCTCTCCTACAAGATGCGCCCTTTTTGTTTGGGTAAAATCGGGGGAATGGGGAAGGGCTACGGCGTAATAGCGTGGCGACTATGCGCTAGAAGCGAAGCTAACGCATAAGAGGCAAGATGCGTAATGTGACTATCGGCATGAATCGCCAGCATAATAGGCACTCTCGCCCCTAACACAACCCCAATACCCTGCGCTTCTGCCAGATATTCTAGTTGGCGTGCTAGAATATTGCCCGATTCTAAATCTGGCACCACTAAAATGTCAGCTATACCCGCCACAGGTGATATTATGCCACGTTCTTTGGTTGCCTGTGCCGAAATTGCCGTATCGAAAGAAAGAGGTCCATCCACTATTCCGCCGCTAATCTGCCCTCTATCCACCATTTTGCATAAAGCGGCGGCATCCAGCGTAGATTTGATATGTTCATTTACAGTCAGTACCGCCGACAGGATAGCAACTTTGGGGTTTTCGAGACCCACCACATGCGCCAAATCAATCGCATTCTGCACAATATCGCGCTTGGCATCCAAATCAGGATAAATATTTAGTACCGCATCTGTGAGAAATAGCAATTTGGAGTACATTGGAACATCCATTATAAAAGCATGGCTCATTCGTTGGTTAGTAGTCAGCCCCGTATTAGGCGCGTTAACTGCTTGCATCAAATCTTCATACGGTAAATTGCCTTTTACCAGCGCGTCAACCTCGCCAAGACGTGCCAGTTTTACAGCTTCTCTGGCAGACATCCCACCATATTCGGCTTCGTGAATTTTGAATGGCGTTATATCTATACCGGCAGCTTCGGCGGCGGCTCTTATTTTGGTTGTCGGTCCTATTATTATCGGTTTTATTATATTTTTTTGAGTCGCCTCTACTATGCTTGCCAGAAAATCCGGCTCAAACGGGTTTATTACTGCTACTGTCACCGGGTCAAGCTTATCGGCGGCTTCTATCAAAGTGTGATAGCGTGCGCCATGCTCGTATAGGAATACTTCGGGCAGTGTAATTCTAGGGCGTTTCACCCTTTCGGTAGGCGCGATTACCTCTGCGCTTCCGCTAATTACGACCTCTCCTTTTTGGTTTACGCAAGTGCAATCGAAAGTAATGCCATTACGCTGCTCGTCCTTAGCCACTGCCTTAATGGTAACGGTAATGGTATCGCCGAGAGCAACGGGGCGTTTAAACTTTAGGGTTTGGGCAAGATAAATTGTGCCGGGTCCGGGCAATTTCGTACCCAATAAAGTGGAAATTAGAGAGCCGCCCCACATGCCATGCGCGATAATCTTATGGAACATGTCACTACGGGCATATTCCAAATCAAGATGTGCAGGATTAACATCACCCGACATCACCGCAAAAAGTTCAATATCTTCTTGGCTCAAAGTACGCATTAAGCTTGCGGTCTCGCCTAGCTCAATTTCATCAAAAATTCGGTTTTCGATATATTCCATCTGCTAATCCTTATCTGAATAGATGGCTCGGTTAAATAAATCCTACACCTTATAGTATTACTCAATTTGGCATTAAGGGAATTAGCCTTTGTGCTTAGTAGGGTGTAGAAATATTCCTGAAGGGGTTTGATTTTACTAGGCAAGACAAACAAAAACGGCTCTCGACAAAGCTTAGAGCCGTTCCACAAAACATTCTTTTTTCGTGGCACTTACAGTTGGATTAATTCTCCGGCGAGCGTTACAAAAAGAATGGAGCTTAACGCTGCTTTTTGTTTCAGCTTTATTTTTTCAGTTTCCCGTGACCCCATTATCAATGCAGTTTTTGCCATAACGTCTGCCATTCGTACTGTATCTGCCACCACTGTTACGGCAGCGAGACCACTAGCGGAAGGCTGCCCAGTACGCGGGTCAATCAGGTGATGGCGAATCTGATTGCCTAGCAACCAACTTCGCCCTGTGGTAGAGGAGGTGGCAACTGCTTTATTGGAAACTTGAAGGGTGGTTATATCTCCGCTAAAACCGGGGGCTTCGTTCTGCACCGAAACAACCCAGCCATTTTTATTTTGTGGGGGGCAACCGTGTAAGTACATGTCCCCTCCAGCGCTTATCATAAAACTTTCAAAATTGGTTTGGCGCAACAGTTCAACAGCCCGGTCAACGGTTGAGCCTTTTGCAATCCCGCCCAAATCAACCCTGACTCCGTCAGCAAGCCTGATGTAACGCCTGTTTGGCTCTAATTCGATTGGGTTTTGGATTTGGCTAGGGTAGCTCTTAAAAGTTGGGGTTGAACTTAGCTCAAACAATTGGGGAGTGCCATCTCGAAGCGTTTCAAAGCTGCGATTGTAACCGGCGGATTCTAACGCTTCCAGAATTGTAGCGTCAAAGATTCCATTCGTTAATTCACGCATCCGGCAAGCGGCAACAATCATTTCGTACAATAGTGGGGAGGGATTTTCAATAAACCCCCGACTATTCAATTTGCTAAGTTCGCTATCGGGACGAAACCGACTCAGTTGTGCCTCAGTTTCGTTGAAAAGTAATTCTATATTGTTAGCGGCGGTGACTGCCTTGTTCGTGTCCTGTTCCGCCGCATAGATAATCAACTCAACTGTGGTGTTCATTGCCCTGAAATTCAGGGACACTTCAAACAATTCGTTATTTATATCAAGCATTTCAGAGCTATTCCCGGTTTCAAGGCTACTGCTTGTAGCTCTATGAATGTCGCGATCTAACTACCGGCTGAGAATACGATGGTCTGCTTACATTTGCGCCATTGCTAGAACTGTTCGAGCTGTAATAGTTTGATGAATAACCATCATCATTATTGAATTTGTTCATCAAATCAGAACCTTCTTTAGCCAGCCCAATTCCCAAAATTACCGCAATTATGCCAAACACGCTATACATTACCATTTTAGGGAAGCTGTTGTCAGCGGTTTGAACGTTACGATAATTATATGCCTGACGACTAGCCGAGTTAGGGCGGCGGTTTGGGGTGGTCATAACGGTGGCGCTGTTAGCTTTTCTGGCATTTGGAGCTTGTGGTACAGGGTTTTTGCGTTGTTGTGAGCGTGACTGGTAAGTTACATAGCCGATTGATTGCGCCACAATTACTGTAGCAGCCAGCGCAATTACTACGAAACTCATAAGCAATCCGCGCCCAGTGTTAATTTGTTGGGTTAAGGTGTGTACCAGAGCCACTGCAAACAGTAGGTAATTGAACCGCTGCATATTTTTCCAGTTCTTGCCCTTTAATTTTTTCAGGAAGTAATTATTGGAAAGAACCAGCAGAAAGAGAATTGTTATAGCTCCAATCAGCCCAAATATATCGCTGATGCCGAAAAGGTTTGTTTTTATTGAGCCATCGTCATTTAGGAATAAGCCTAATACGCTACTACCCCAGCTAATCTGAAGCGCAAATGTAAACAGCACATGCGCTATTATATTTAGGGCAGCCCAGATGCCGACATCACGCCGAGAAATCATATTGACGGGGTTTTTGCGAACCTTCAACATGTTGAGGGGTCCCATTACCAGCGTAACCATAACTAATAATAGCCCAATATATCCAGTGCCAAGGGTTAGCGTTTCTATAACTGATTGCCCTTGCGCTGCAATTAAACTTGCTATGATACAACCAATAAGGGTAACGCCTGCCAGATACATATTAGTGGTGAAGCGTGAGGCTTGGACTTTAACAGGTTTGGCGATAGCTGACATTAGAACATTCTCCTAGAGAAATAATAATTTAAATTCGCGCTTTTTCTTTATGTATTGCAGTATATAAGAGAAAGATTAGAGAATTATTAGAATGGCATCGCAAATTTAAATTTTTTGCAAAGGATTGGGCGCATTCCATTTTGGATTTTGGCTTGCCGATTTGCATCACCAAGTGTCGAACCCGAAAACCCGAACGCCCCGGTTGCCGAAGGCTATCAAAGCTGGTAAAATTAAGGTTACTTTGCTCAAGAAACCGGGTTGAGCTACAAGCGTTATTTTAATGTAGCAATCTGTCGGTAATTGTATAAGGAGCGCCTGTTTTTGTTAAACCGTTTCAGTAAGGCTAACAATTCCGCCATCCCCAAAGCTAAGGCTGAGCCGGATACCAAAGTTCCATTAAATTACCCGCCGCGCTATAATCCTCGCCCCGGCGCGATATTCAATAAAGTCCGACATACTATTATTAATCGGTTCTCCTTAATTCTGCTATTCCTTTCGATAGTTGCCTTTAGCGCAGCGTATCAAGCTCGCCCCATTATTTACGTCAATTTTGGGGGCGGTTATGATACCCCCTATCTTGATAATTTTGCCGGAGAAGTTCGCCCTAATAAAATTATAAATCAGGTCGAGGATACGTCTGATATGCCGCATGGGGATGTTTCGGCTACAACAAACGATCCGGGAATTGTTTTTAGCATATCAGGCAAACCGCTGCCCGAACCTGTTAAAGAAAATTATCGCTGGACAAAGCTTCGCAGCATTGTATTACTGCCGGGCGTTGGCGCGTACTCCGGCAAGCTTACCTTATATGCTGCGGCTTCTCCGCTTTACCCGCAAGGGCAGAAGGTTGTGGTGCTACTCAACGGGCAGGACTTTGCCACTTTTGAGGTAAAAGCTGGCGCACCCCAACGTTTCGAGTATAAGTACGAAGCTACCCGCTTTCAGGGCGGGAACATGGCGGTTGAGTTGCGGGTTGCCGCGCTTGGCACAACCGACCCAAACATTTACTCCGATTCTAAAAGCTATTACCGGGACGGCATGAAACTGTATGGCTTATGGCTTGAGCCGGAAGGGGGCAGCCTTGCCTTGCCTGACCCCAAAACGGCATTGCTTTTAACCGTTGCGAGCATGTTCTTTTTCTGGTTGCTGGTTTATAGCGGTGTAAAACATTCCCTCTCGTTTGGCATTTCAGCGGTTTTCGTATTGGCTCTGGCGGTTGTCCTTGCGGTATGGCGGTTGGAATTGGCGATTTTCACAACCCGCCTGACGCTGGTGTTGGTCGCTACCGGGCTGGCGTTGCTGGTCTTTGATTTGGTATTGCCTCGCCTTTTTCAGCGGTGGAACTTGCCCTTGCCGGGCTATGTCTGGACAACGCTCTTGGTGATTTTTGTGGCGGGGATGGTATTGCGGGGAGGGGGGACACTCTACCCCCAAACGCTGATAATTGACCAACGCTGGCATCTAAACGTAATAAACCGGATTCTGGATGAGCCGGGCGGTATCGCCTACGAGTATTCCAATAAGGCGGATAGTTTGGTTCCGGGACAGTGGAATTCAAGCGCAATTATCCCCTACTCGCCCTTCACCCATTTTTATCTTGCGCCTTTCGCCGCTTTGCCAATTGAGCGTGAAGTTACTATTAACCTGATTAGCATTTTCCTTGACGCATCGCGTATCTTCATTATATATGCGCTTGGGCTGGCGTTGGGCGCGACTATCAACGGGGCGTTGGCGGGGGCAGCTTTATACCTGATATTGCCTAGTACCTACCTATTAAATAGCTGGGGGAACTTGCCCACTACTATCAGTTTGTGGCTGGCAGTCCTTTATCTGACCGTTGCTTTGGTAAATTACGAAAGGCTGAAGCGTCCCCGAATATGGGCAGGGCTAACGCTTTTACTGGTAATTACTAACCTTGCCTATAGCGTGACGATGATATTTATGGGGATGGTGCTTTACGGCTGGGCGGCAGGCTTATTCTTCTTTTCCGGGCGCAAGGATAAGCAAGCTCGCGAAAACGGCAAGCTGCTTTTTCTATCCGCTACGGTTGCCGCGCTTGGGGCAGTTGCCATCTACTATTGGCAATTTATAGGCGATATTATGCCTACTTTGAACAGCTTTGGGCAGGATTTCAGCAAAGGAAAAGGGCTTGGCTTGGATGAGCGCGGCTTTTTTGAGTACCTATCGGTCTATTTGGGCAATCTCTCTACCACCTACGGGGTAATCGCTACGCTGGTTCTTGGGTTAATCGGGGCTGTTTTCCTCTCAAAAATGGGGAAAGGCTCTGCCCCTTTGCCTGCGCGATTTTGGTTTGTGTGGGGGATGGCGGCAAATTATCTGTTGTGGAGCATTGCCCAATGGAAAATTGATATGGTGGACAAGCAAGTCTGGTTTATTGCGCCCTTAGCTTTAGCTTTATCCGGGCAGGTTATCGTCACTATTTGGTCGAATCTTGGCGCAATTGCCCGATTTAGCAACAGCGCAGTTTGGAAATTGGCTGGCAAGTTGTTGGTTAGTTTTGTAGTAATATGGATGAGTTATTCGGCTTTTTCACTGTGGATATACCGAATTTTCTTTGCAAGACATTAAACACGAAAGAACAGTAAATTGAGCTTTTTTTTCGCCCCCGATAAAATTGTATGCCCTACTTTCACTCTACGCTCTTACGTGGTAGGGGATGGCGCATTGCTGAAAGAGGCGCAAAACTCCTCTTATGAGCATTTGAGAACATTTATGCAGTGGGCGCGTCCAGAGATACGTACAAATGAAGCAGAGAGCAGCACTAGGAAATTTCGCGCCCGCTACCTATTAAATGAAGATTTCACCATCGGTATTTTTAGCCGCGATGAGAAGAAATTGTTAGGCGGCACCGGGTTTCACCACCGAAACCGCCCACTAACTGAGGGCGTTGCTGAAATAGGGATGTGGATTAGGGCGGATTGCGCCGGACAGGGCTTAGGCACAAAGGTTTTGATTGAGATGCTGAAATGGGGCTTTAGCGATTGGCAGTGGGTTAGGCTATTCTGGCGGTGCAGCATCAAAAATATTGCCAGCGCACATGTAGCGCGTAAGGCAGGAATGATACAAGAAGCGCGATTAAGAAATGATTATATCTCTCATCTGGATGGCTCCAGAAATGACACGCTATATTTCAGTGCCTTGAAAGGGGAATGGCAAGTTTAATGCAGTTAGCTAATCGCCTAAAAAGTGCCCTAGATAACCCCTTCCTTTTCAATGCTCTGCAATTTGCGGTATCGGGAACGCAAAATAAAACGCGGCGGCTGATTCGTGAGGGCTTGCAACTCAAAGCTGGGGAACGCTTGCTGGATGTGTGCTGTGGTACGGGCGAGTTTGCCAATGTGGCGTTGGGCGCATCTGTGGGAATTGATATTAATTCCAAATATATTGAGTATGCCGAACAGCATTCCGGTAAAGGGAACGGGCATCCCGAACGAGCTTTTGTAGCGCAAGATATTACTGGGTATGAATTCAGCCGTACCTATGGCGCTTTCCCTAAAGCTATGATGATAAATAGCATGCACCACCTGAGCGATGCGGAAAATCTGGCAGTATTGGAAGGTATCGCGCGGGTTACTACCGAGCGTTTCGTGATAGTGGATATGGATCCTACCCCCTCAAACCCGCTCAGCCGTTTTTTGGCAAAACAAGATAGGGGGCAGTTCCTCCGCCCTCTTGCCGCGCAAATTGCCCTTGCCGAGAAATTCTTTGAGGTGGAAAAGGGCTGGGAATATTACTCAGGCTTGTGTGGGCAAACGATAATCGTGTGTAAAGTCAGGAGTTAGAATTGCAGCAAGAGGAACTGGATTTAAGCATTATCATAGCCTGTTATAACGAGCATGTGGTACTATGGGATAGCGTGGCAGAATTGGTGGACGTGTTAAATGGCACACGCTATCATAATTCTTATGAACTCATTTTCGTGGATGACGTAAGCAAAGATGATACAGTGGCTATTATCCTCGAATTAATCGCGAAATATCCAACAACGCGCATGACTTTGATACGGCATCAGAAAAATACCGGGCGGGGGCGTACCGTTACCGATGGTATTCAAGCGGCAAAAGGGCGCATGGTTGGCTTTCTGGATATTGACCTAGAAACTCCCGCGCATTACATCCCGGCAGCTTTGCTTGAAATCGAGCGCGGCGCAGATGTTTGCACGGCAGAACGGGTTTATAAGTTCATGTGGCGCACTTTTTACCGACAGGTTTTGAGCGTGGGCTATCATTTACTTGAGTCTAAGTTGCTAAAATTGCACCTGAAAGATACCGAAGTTGGTTTCAAGTTTTTCAAGCGAGAAAGTATATTGCCGATACTCCACCGCTGCCATGATTCGGGTTGGTTCTGGGACACTGAAATAATGTACCGTAGTTTCTTTGCCGGGCTACATATTACCGAAATCCCCACCCTTTTTATCAAGCGTTATGATAAAAAAAGCACTGTGCGGATATTTCATGACTCAATAGAATATTTCGGCAAACTTCTGCACTTTCAGCACGAAATTAAAAAGATGCGGGTTGAATATGAGATAAAAAAGCTGGAACGTCAGGTCGAAGAAGTAACCAACTAACCAACCCCCAATTGCTTTTAGCCGCCCTGAAGCTAGGTGTAGGGGCGGCTTTCATAAACTCTATTGTTCCTCTAACATAATACAACTGACTTAATCTTAGCGCTTTACGTATAATAGACAGCAAGAAGCAAGGCTTTGTTGAAAAGCCGCTTAAAAAAAAGAAAAAAATAAAAGGAGCAAAAATATATGATGCCCGGAGGAGTGAATCCTTTCGATAAATTTACCGAGAAGGCGCAAGAAGTCCTGATGTTAAGCTATCAGATTTTGGCTGAACAGCGTCATAGCCAGCTTGATGTGGAACATATACTTTTGGCGCTGCTCCAACAAAAAGACGGTATTACCACCCAAATACTTGAAAAACTTGGATCTGATATAGGTTTAATCAAACGCTCTGTTCAGGATGAACTGGATGTTACTCCTAAAATTCAGGGGCAACCCAATTTTCAGGGGATTCAGGTAAGCATGTATATTACCCCGCGTTTGCAACGCCTTTTTGTTAATGCCGAGCAGGAACGCGAACGCATGCGCGATGATTTTATCAGCACCGAGCATATTCTATTGGCAATTGTTTCTGACCCAACCGATAAAGCCGCCAAAATCCTGAAACGCTTTTTGGTAGATAGAGAGAGTATTTATCAAGCTCTACAAGAGGTGCGTGGAACTCAGCGCGTGACAGACCCGCAAGCGGAAAGCAAATACCAGATTCTGGCAAAATATAGCGTGGATTTATCAAAATTAGCCCGCGAAAACAAGCTAGACCCGGTTATTGGGCGCGAAGAAGAAATCCGACGGGTAATGCAGATTTTAAGCCGCCGTACTAAGAATAACCCGGTGCTAATCGGTGAACCGGGCGTTGGTAAAACTGCCATTGCCGAAGGGTTGGCGCAAAAAATCGTGGGCGGAGATGTCCCCGATAACCTGAAAGATAAGCGCGTGGTCTCCCTTGATATGGCGGGTTTGGTGGCAGGCTCAAAGTTTAGGGGTGAGTTTGAGGAACGGCTCAAGGCAGTAATCGAGGAAGTGCGGCGGGCGCAAGGTGAGGTCATTGTTTTTATTGATGAGCTACACACGGTGGTCGGCGCTGGCGGCGCGGAAGGGTCAATAGATGCCAGCAACATGCTAAAACCGCCTTTGTCGCGGGGGGAATTGCAGGTGGTCGGCGCGACTACGCTAGACGAGTACCGCAAGCACATTGAGAAAGATGCCGCTTTGGAGCGTCGTTTTGCGCCAGTGCTAGTGGGCGAGCCGAGCGTTGCGGATACGATTGAAATGCTGCGCGGGTTGCGCCCCAAATACGAATTGCATCATAACCTGAAAATAACCGATGCGGCTTTGGTTGCCGCCGCCGAGTTAAGCGAGCGTTATGTTACTGACCGCTTCTTGCCAGACAAGGCAATTGATTTGGTGGATGAGGCTTCTTCAAAAGTGCGAATTGATATGTTCAGCCAGCCGCCCGAACTTAAGCAAATGCAAGCCCGCCTTAAACAATTGAATGACGATATGGAATTGGCAGTTCAGAAACAGGATTATGAACAAGCCGCTCGTATGAAATACGAGATTGGCGCTCTAAAACAGGGGTTTGAGGAAAAACGGGGCAAATGGTTTGCCGAGAAACAAATAGATGATGTGGTGGATGAGGAAGATATAGCAGAAGTCGTCAGTAAAGCTACCGGGATTCCGGTTAGCCGAATGCTTGAAGGCGAAATGAAAAAGCTGTTATTGATGGAAGAACGCTTGCATGAGCGCGTAATCGGGCAGGATGAGGCACTTGTAGCGGTGAGCGATGCAATTCGCCGCGCCCGTAGCGGTTTGAGAGACCCCAACCGCCCCATCGGCTCGTTTATTTTCCTCGGACCTACCGGAGTGGGTAAAACCGAACTGGTAAAGGCGTTGGCTGAGTTCATGTTCGATAGCGAAGACGCAATGGTTCGCATTGATATGAGCGAATACGGCGAGAAACACACGGTAAGTAGGTTAATAGGTTCGCCTCCCGGCTATGTCGGGTACGATGAAGGCGGACAACTGACCGAAGCGGTGCGCCGCCGTCCTTACCAGATTGTGCTTTTCGATGAAATCGAGAAATCGCATCCTGAAGTCTTCAATACTTTGCTTCAATTGCTGGATGATGGGCGGCTAACTGATGGGCATGGTCGTACAGTGGATTTCAAGCATACGATTGTAATTATGACCTCGAATGTAGGCACCGACCACATTAAGCAACGGGCGTTAGGCTTTACTGTCGGCGCAAACCGCCAAGAATCCGAAGATAAGGCTGCCGACCAAAAGATGCGTGAGCAGGTGATGTCAGACCTTCGCGACCAATTCAGACCGGAATTTTTGAACCGAATTGATGAAATCATTATCTTCAGCCACTTGAGCCAAGAGCAAATTAAGAAAATCGTGCGGTTGATGATGAAAGATGTAATTAAACGGCTCGAATCGCAGGGTATGAAGCTGGTATTGACCGAAGCCGCCTTAGACTTCTTCGCCAAAGAAGGCTACGACCGGGTTTATGGGGCGCGTCCCTTGCGCCGAGTTATCCAGCGCAAGCTTGAAAATGTGCTTAGTCGGATGTTACTCGATGGCAAATTCAAGCAGGGAGATACAATTCAGGTAGAGCTTAATCCAGAAGCGTTGACTGAGTTGAGATTTACAATAATAGAACAAGCTCAACCGGTAGAAGCTGTGCCTATCGAGCAAAACGAAGCGGTTTTGACTGATAGTTCTAACTAAGGGATATTGATTTATTGCAGAGGTTCGGGTTTTCCGAGCCTCTTTTTTATTGTGGGCGTTGGGGTTCTGTAGGAGAGGGCTATTCCTCGATAATATGTTCCTACTGGACTTAACCGATAGCCTCAGCTAAAATGACAAGGGCAATTCACACTCTAAGGGGAAAAGGATAATTCATGAATAAAATACAAACTGCTTTTACGCGGACGTTGCTTTTACTAATTATTTTATCTAGCAGTTTGGTTGCCTGTGGAGATACCGTCTCATCTGGTGCGGTTCAAACCTCAACTCCAAATCAAGTTGGTGGAATAACATCTACACCCGTATCCGTAGGAAATACGACTTCAGCAAAGGCTACTACTGCCGCCGGTAGTAGTGTACCTACCACCGCCAAAGCCCCTATAGTTTATCTGACTATTCCGGTTTCTAGCGAGGCAAGGCAAAGTCTTGAAAAGGTGGCGGAGGATGCCGTTAAAGTGCGGGGCTTGAGCTTTGCCGCTAAACTAACCTCCAATTTTATGACCCCGGAGGCTATCGGCAAATATGCTGAAGATTCCATAAAACGGGAGCTAACGACGGAAGAAATCAGCGATTATGAAAAATCCTTGCTGGTTTTTGGCTTTACCAAACCGGGCTTCGATTATGTTAAAAGCTATATTGATTTGCTACAAGGTAATGTTCTCGGCTTTTATGATTCTGATGAAAAGAAATTATTTATTAACGTTGCGGATTCGAGTAAAGGCGTAAGCCCACTTACGCGCTGGATAGCTGAACATGAGTTGACCCATGCGCTGCAAGACCAAAATTTTGGGATTGAAAAGATACGACCGCAACGATTACCAACCGATACAGAATGGAATGACGATAGAGATTTAGCGGTAATATCTCTAATTGAAGGAGATGCGACTGAATCTCAATTTCTCTGGACATTAGGTAAGTATCTGAGCCAGCAGGAAATAACGCAATTGGTTAAAGATTCGCAAGACGCTTCCGGTAAAGCCGCGCAAGTTGTGAGCCAAATGCCCCCGATAATAATGGTATCGCAAACTTTCCCCTACGAACAGGGCTGGGCTTTTGTGCAAAATCTCTATAAGCAAGGGGGCTGGGATGCGGTTAACAAGGCGTGGACGGAGTACCCGCCGGTTTCTTCTAGCCAAATCCTGAATTTCGATAAATATAAGAATCGGGTTGAGCCGGTAAAGGTAGATTTAGGCGACCTTACGCCTGTTCTCGGCTCTGGTTGGCGTTCGGTAGATTTGAACACTATGGGCGAATATACCACCCGTGTATGGCTCAAGGGGCAGTTGTCGGAGGATGGGGCAACTAAAGCCTCCACAGGTTGGGCAGGAGACCGCTATCAGGTGCTTGAAAAAGACGGTAAATTAGGTTACGTCTGGCGCAGCGCATGGGACAATGAAGCGCAAGCAAAAGAGTTTTTCGATGCAACGCTCCGTTATATGACCCCCACCTATAATTTGCAGGGGGCAGGGGGCAGTGGTACAAAACGGGTCTGGCAAAACGCAGAGCAAGATGTTCAACTTATTCAGAAGGGCAACGAAGTTCTAGTAATGGTAATGCCAAAAGGTGCTGCTGCTGCAAAAATTGTTGCAACCTTGGGCTTCTAAGTTCCACCGAATAAGGGCGCATTTTATTTTGGATTTTGGATTGCCGATTTTGGTCGGAAGTATTACTACAAAGGCACAAAGGGCACAAACCAAGAGAATTAACCCGTAGGGTCGGTTCGCGAACCGCCCTTCGTCCCTTGCCACCAATCCTCCCGATTTTGTGCCACCCATCAAGGGCGTGTCGAGCCACGCCCCTACGAATTAAAACTATCCTCGCCCATGCCAAGAGAATTAACCCTGTACGAGCGACCTTCGGGTCGCGATTTCTCGCTCTTCCCATGATTGCTCCAATCCTCCCGATTTGCGCCAACCCATTGAGGGCGTGTCGATCTGGTTTTGTAGCATCCATAGATAATTACCTATGTTATCCATAAATAAAATATATTGGACATTATATTAAAAGTTGATTAGTATAAGTAAATGCAAAATGCTGTTCCATAAAAAGCAGCAATTATATATAGAGGATAGATTAAGACAAGCTAATTGTAAAAGTAATTATTAGGGCTAATTATTTTGCAAACAAGCTTTAATTGTACCAAGCATAGGCTACTATAATTAATTGGAAACTTCCCTTTTTTCGAGTCCACATTCAGTACCATATAAATTATCAGGCTTTATCTGTCTAATAAGAATTAGGCATGTCTTTGTATCTGCTGAAAGTTTCTCTAATGTTGTTGCATATCGTTGCAAAATAGCTTGAATATTCAGCTTTACATTGATATTCTATGATGAGGCGAGCATTAAGTTTGGTTAGTGTGTTGCTAGGCATGTGCAAATTTGAGTGAGATGAAAAAGCGCTCCACTTTCAATATCAAAGATTTTTCCTCTAGCTCAAAAATGCTCGGTCTTTTTGATGTGTTTATATGGTGGTAGCTTATTTTTCTGCTAAGCATTTAGGAAAGGGAAGATTACTAATGAATTCGAAAAAAGGAAAGCTGCTCCGCTTTTCATGGCTGTTGTTGTTGGTTGCGCTAGTTTTGGTTGCGTGTGGCGATAACGGCACCGCTAAGACCACTGCTGCTCCTGCTTCTACTACTACCACCGTAGCGGCTGCGGCTGCTACTACTGCGG
>NZ_JBAXHI010000045.1:0-28633 GCF_037138995.1 Candidatus Chlorohelix sp.
GCGCTACACTGATGAGGGCGAGGCAGCGCCGATAGAGCCGGATGAACAGGGGCGATTGTGGAGCGAGGAGTTGGAAAGTTGGCTGGCAGCGGACGGGCTATTCCTGCGCCTGTACGACCGCAATGGTGCAATGCGTCTGACCAAAGGGGAAGCGGAGCGGGAAGGTCGGTTGGCGGAGCGGGTAATGCGACTGGCGGAGGAAGCCGAAAAGCAAATGGAGCGGGAAGGGCGGCTGGCGGAGTTCCAACGCGCTGAGAGAGAACGGACAGAGAAAGAAGCCGAACATCAACGTGCCGAACGAGAACGGGCGGAGAAAGAAGCAGCGTGGGCAAAGCTGCGGGAGTTGGGAATAGACCCTGAGAAGCTGTAACAGGAAGTAGGATAAGAAGTTATGAGCGTCCACAAATTAGACCAAGCCCGGCTAGAGCAATCGCTGGCAGCCCAACTGGATGTCAGAGAGCTTTTCCCGGATGAGTATCTGATAGAGGAAGACAAGATGGGGGAAAGCCGCCCACAAGAGGTGCTGATAGACTACCTGAAATCGGTGCTGCGGCACTTGTACCGGTTAGAGCGGTGGATGGTGGCGGGGAACTTCAATCACTACCACGATGAGATAGAGAACTCGGAGCAACTAATCGTGCCAGACATAGCCTTGTTCAAGGGAATAGAGTTAGGAGTGGAGGAACAAGAGCGACTAAGCAGTTGGGATATGCGAAGGGGTAAACGTCAGCCACCGGCGTTGGTGATAGAAGTAAGCTCAGGTAGCACCTATACAGGTGATATTCAACCGGACAAGAAGCCGCGCTCTTATGGGTTGATGGGGGTAAAAGAATATTTCGCCTACGACCCCAACGAGCCTAGAATATACCCGAAGCGAATAGGGAAGCGATTGTTGGGCTGGCGGTACGGAACAGACAAGCAAGCGGTAACGATAAAGCCCGATGAGCAAGGGCGAATGTGGAGCGAGGAGTTGGAAAGCTGGCTGGTAGCGGATGGGGGGTATTTGCGTTTGTACGACGGCAATGGGGCGATGCGTCTGACCAAAGGGGAATCGGAGGAAGCTGAAAAGCAAATGGAGCGGGACGGGCGGATGGCTGAGTACCAACGCGCCGAGAGAGAGCGGATGGAGAAAGAGGTGGAACGAGCAGAGAAAGAGGCAGCGTGGGCTAAACTGCGGGAGTTGGGGATAGACCCTGAGAAGCTGTAATTACTTCAGGGGGCTTTGGGGCAGCTATGATAGTGGTTACCAACACCTCACCAATCATACGCTTGACGTATCGCGTATTGCATGTGAAAATATTATATGCTAGGTAGAGGAGTCAACCATTGAAACCTGAACCTCCGAAGTACCGCGACAAGCGCACCGCCCAATTCGCAAACGGCGAAAGAGTACGAGAGTTTCAGCCATTCGAGCGGCAAGCGTTTAAGCGGCTCGACATTTTGGAAAGCGCAATCAGTAAGCATGACCTGATGAAATTGCCGGGCAATCATTTCGAGGCATTAGGCGGCAATCGCAACGGGCAATTCAGTATTCGGATTAATCAGCAATGGCGTATCTGTTTTGAATGGCTTGATGGTGAGCCACACCCCTGCAATATCGAAATTGTTGATTACCATTGAGGAGGCTGAAGTATGGCAAGACCCCCCATTCATCCGGGCGAGATACTGGCAGATGAATTGAAGGAATTGGGCATTAGCGGGGCAGAACTTGCCCGCTCATTGCAAGTACCCGCCAACCGCATCACCCAAATATTAAGCGGTAAGCGTTCTATCACAGCGGATACCGCCTTGAGATTAGCGCGGTGGTTTGGTACCAGCGCCGAATTCTGGATAAATTTACAGAAGAATTACGAATTGCGCCTTGCCGAGCAAGCAGAAGGGCTGGAAATTGAACGCACTATTATCCCCCGACAGTTAAGCGCATTGTAAGTAAACCGAACAATCTTATTAGCGGTAGCAACAACTGGTATAATTACCAAGAGTGGAATATAGCTCTTAAACTCTAGGAGGGAAAAATGGCTCAGCCTGCCAGCTATCGCTATACCCCCGAAGAATATCTGCGCCTAGAAGAAAACTCGACCGATAAACACGAATTTATCGAAGGTGGTATCTACCTGATGGTGAAGCCCGTACTGGATGAACTGATGTCAAAAGCCGGTTTTTGGGTCAGCCCCGCTTTTTATGCCGATATTTTGCAATTAGCAGGCGAAACCGCCCTATAAATAAGCGTGTCTAAAATAGGCTTCACGGACGAAGAACTGGACTTCATCATCAACTACGACATCAAGTACCGCATGGGCGAGGGAGAAGAATGAAAGCAGAAGACCGAGCTTTGATTGAACGGTTTGAAATCGCTTACAACAAAACCGAAGGGCTATTAGGTATCATAGTTAACCCAAAGCGCCCTTTATAGGACAACCACGATGGAATGGGATAAAATACCGCCGCGCTTTCAGCGTCTTATGCAAATTGCTAGGGAATATGATAGGACATATTTCGAGAAAAACCCGGAGGCTGAAAGTTATATACGCCCATATCTGCCCGGCGAAAACTACCCGATGGATTCACTAATCCGAGCAAACGGGGAGGAAGTCGAGCATTGCGACTTTTTAATAGTCTATCGAGACAGACCTAGAGAAGCGCTAGACCGCAAAAAAAAGCCGGAGGATTTTTAACAATGAAACCGGCATATCAGACAATTGATTGGCAACGTACCCACTGCCGTAATCCCTGCCCTATCTTCCAGCAATGGGGGTCCAAAATAACCGCTCCTATAAATGAGGCGGCTTGAGGGGGGGCATAGTCCCCAAGAGCTTACCGGTAACTGGACGCTTTCCGATCTGATAAAGGCAAACTGGCAATAACAGCAAGGGTGTTCTGTTTTAGAACTAACCGCCCATTATTAGAACAAACTATTACTTTGCCCATTATTACAGCTATGTTGGGTTTACCCCAGGTTGATGTCCAAAAAACTAGGGCGAAACACTAAAGTGGGGTGTATTATTAGGATGATACGTTCTAAGCATTTATACTAAGTTATAACTCATGGTTCGCGCATTTTTTTGGAGGCATAGAAATTCTATTTTCCACTTTGGAGAGGTTAATTTGACAAAGTTAAAAGCTCTTTGTGAAAATGTGTATAAGGCAATTGCCCATTTCAGTATAAAGCCTTTGACTAGCACAATAAACTTAGCGCCAAGTGGGGAGCAACGTTCATTTTTAAGCAATTCTGTACTCCCAGTGTGGAATGAATCTTTCTTTCTCCTTTTCATATGCGCGAACCATGAGTTGTTAAGGTCGAAAAATGAATAAACCAAACAAGCAAACCACCAAATTCCGTTCAGACAACGATGCGAGTATTATCGCCAATGCCTTTTTTGCATTGAACCCGGATTGGGCTATTTCCTACATTGCACGCCAAGCCGAGCCTTTCTTTCCTAAAGAACAGCCCCAACTGGTAGGCAAGAATATATGGGAAGAGTATCCAGATTTAGTGGAAACCGCTGTTTTCACGCAATTCCATAAAGCGGTAGAAACAGGAGAGCCGCTTGACTTTGCGTGGTTTCATCCTCTCCTTGCAGGGTGGCTTCAATTTTACCTTATTCCTTCCCCGGAAGGTCTAGCAATCTACCTACGCACTATCCCCAACCCGGTAGCGGGGACCCAGGCAGGGCAACGCTTCGCCAAGATTTTTGAGGCAAGCCCGATAGCAATGGCTATTTCCACCATAGGGGATGGGCGTTATCGGGAGGTCAACGACAGCGTTTTAAGACTATTGGGTTGTAGTCGTGAGGAAATGATAGGGCGAACCTCCACTGAGATGGGTCTTTGGTCGAGAGAGAGCGACCGGGAAAAGATGCTTCGTCAACTTCAAGAGCAAGGCTACGTTAGAGATTTGGAGATAAAAATCCGGAAACCGGATGGTGAGGTTTTCGACTGCCTTGCCTCTACCGAGCTAATGGATTTGGACGGTGAAAGTCATTTGCTAACGATGATGAATGATATCACCAAACGTAAGCAGGCGGAAGAAGCCTTGCGTGAAAGCGAAAACAGCTTCCGCTCGGTGGTAAATAATATTAAAGAAGTGGTTTTCCAGACCGATGCCGAGGGTCTTTGGTCTTTTCTAAATCCAGCTTGGATGGAAGTAACAGGCTTTTCAGTAGAAGAAAGTCTTGGTCAGAATTTCCTCAATTATGTGTATCCCGAAGATCGTCAGCGCAATCTAGAGTTATTTACACCCCTGATCGAGCGAAAGAAAGAATATTGTCGCCATACCATTCGCTATCTGACCAAGGTAGGCACACCACGCTGGCTTGAAGTATATGCCCGTTTAACGCTCGATGCACACGATACGGTGATAGGCACTTCTGGCACACTCCGCGATGTTCACGAACAGCGTCTGGCGGAAGAAGCCTTGCGTGAGAGCGAGGAGCGGTATCGTTTCCTAGCTGAGAACAGCACTGACACAATTACCCGCCTTTCGCCTGAAAGAATTTTCGAGTATGTCTCTCCCGCTTGCCAGAAATTCATCGGCTTTACTCCCGAAGAATTGGTGGGTCATCCTCTCTTAGAATTTGTCCATTCCGATGATCAAGCTCAGTTCCTACAACTACGCCCAAGTTGGCAGGAGCAAAACAAAGAGGTTTTAATAACCTACCGTCAACGCTGTAAAAACGGGCAGTATCTTTGGGTGGAAGTCAGCATGCATTACATCACCGACCCCACTACTGGGGAATTGCTCAATATCATCTCTGTAACTCGCGACATCACCGAGCGGCGAAAAATGGAGGAAGCGCTGGCTCAAGTCCGTGATGAGGCTTTAGAAGCCAATCGCCTAAAATCAGAATTTCTTGCCACCATGAGCCATGAAATCCGTACCCCCATGAACAGCATTATTGGGGTAACGGAACTGCTGCTGGAAACGCCACTGGAGGAAGAACAGCGCGAGTTTGCTGAGATAATCCAAGACTCCGCCCAAAACTTGCTCACTATCATCAACGATATTCTGGACTATTCCAAAATAGAAGCCGGTAAGCTGGTTTTGGAGGAAATACCCCTGCCCACCTTGGAATTGGTCGAAAACGCCGCCGAGACGCTCGCCCCGCTTGCTCGCAAAAAGAACCTTTCGCTGCTGACTTTTGTTGACCCGAATGTACCGGAGCGAGTAATCGGTGATCCTGTCAGGTTGCGCCAGATATTGCTAAACTTAATCAGCAACGCCATAAAATTCACCTCACAGGGAGAAATCCTAGTAAAGGTACGCGCAGAATCCATCGACAATAGCACAGCACTTTTGCACTTTTCGATTTCAGACACTGGTATAGGGATATCTGAAACCGAGTCCCTGCGTTTGTTCCAGTCTTTTTCTCAAGCGGATGGTTCAACCACCCGCAAATATGGTGGAACCGGGCTTGGGCTTGCCATCTGCAAACGCTTGGTAGAACATATGGGTGGGGAAATAGGAGTGGAAAGTGCTCCTGGCAAAGGCTCAATCTTCTGGTTTAGCGCCCGGTTCAAATTTGATGCTACATCTTCAGTTAAATTATTAGTTCCAGAGTTAGATTTAAGCGGTTCTTTGGTTTTGGTGGTAGATGACCTGCCTTCCCACCAACAAATTATTCGGCAATATTTGGAATCGTGTGGCATCCAAAGTCAGGGGGCTGTTAGCGGGCAAGAGGCGCTAACCCTTTTACAGGAAGCCGTTTCAAAAAAGCCGTTTGACCTAGCTATTGTGGATCTGGTTTTGCCTGATATAGACGGCTTTGCGCTAGCGCGTGCCATCCAAAAAAACCCTGCATTGGAGAATCTCCCTCTAATTATGCTAACGGCTTTCGACGAACGTGGTCAGACTGAGCAGGCTCTACGTGCCGAATTTTCAGCCTATTTGACCAAGCCTCTCAAAAAAGCGCAGTTGTTGGAGACAATTGAGCGAGCACTTTCAGAAAGGAAAGTTCGTCTGCTAGAGGAGGGGAAAGCAGGACGCAGACGGATACAAACTCAGCCGCTAAAATCGGGTATCGTGGTGCTTGTGGCGGAAGATCATCCACTCAACCAGCATTTAATAAAGACCCAGTTGACCAAACTGGGGTATGCTTGCCGGATTGTGTGGAACGGTCAGGAAACCCTGGAAGCTTTTGCAAAAGGAGGTTATAGCTTGATTCTAATGGATTGTCAGATGCCAGTGATGGACGGTTATACTGCGACAGCACACATCCGGCGATTAGAGAAAGCTGGGATGGGGAGGATACCCATCGTAGCCTTGACCGCCAATGCTATGCCGGAAGAACGGAAACGCTGCTTAGACGCGGGTATGGACGAATATCTCAGCAAGCCGGTGAAGCTGGAAACGCTGCGCCAAACCCTCGAAAACTGGCTGCCCAAGAAAGGGAAATAAATAGCACGGTCAAATCTTCCCTTGACGAAAACAGACAATGGTTGCTGGTTAAGGTATTAGATTAATAATTGAGAAATAGCAGGCTCTGCGTAAAATTCTGTGATTCAATATAAAAAGTTAGACAGCGGTGGTCAAATTAGCTATGCCGCTTCCGCATCTAAAACCATGAGCTTCAACAAATTAAAGCTTGCTCTCTCCTAAACAGGGATTTCGACCACTCACTAAAATCAAGTGGAATAGGGTGAAACAATGCCTTTATTTTACTAATATACGAAAAAGGGTTTCATTGTTCTATTTCCCGCGTTACCACTAAATTTTACGCAGATTCTGATATTTCTCAATTATTAATCGAACACCTAGATGAGCTTTTTAGCTTTGTAGAAGCCAAAAAAAACAAGTCTATGTCGTAATGGGTGCAGGGAAAATGCGTTTGGAAATAGATACCAGCTTTGAGACGTTTGCTTTGAGCTTGTCTCTCTTGCTACCTAGTTACGGTTGCTTTAGTCTTCATGAAAAGTTTTAGCTAAACGCATAAACCCTGCCCTGAACACATTGTCTATTGCAAAGTGACGTTTAGTATGCTAACTTAAATGAACGGTTTCTTTTCGTAACACAATCATCTAAAACCTACTTTTATTGTTCGACTATCCGCAAGAAATTATATTCTAATCAATTTAAATATTCGCAGGTGAGAAAAAGCAATGAATGAACCTGACGAGTTGAAGCGGCGCATTGTCTCGGAGCAACTAGTAGCCCGAAATAATCTTTTTGAGTTAGCCGGGCTCTCCGAAATACTTCGCCCAAAATTGTCTCCCTCTCCAAGTTTCGTGCATGAATTGATCCGACCTGATGACCTGTTACATCTTATAGTGCACGGCTACAACCTGAAGGTTGTAAAGAATCGGCGGGTTTCGATTCTGACACGTATTAATCCAGATGCCAAAACTTATCTGGTCTATATATTCCCGCCGCAAAGTATTGTAGAGACCGCTTTTTATGAAACAGGCAGTCAAGAAGATTTGCCTCCCAACATTAAGCTCACGCGCCCCAATCCGGAGCCGCCCCCAGAGAATTTTACCCGTCCCAAGGCGCATATTGCCGGAGCAAGTCGTTTAGTTTTTCAGGTTCCACCTCAAGTGCATGACATTACCCTGTCACTGGAAAGCTTGTTGGACTGGTCAAAGTATGAACTGATAGTTTCAACTTTAGCGGCACTTCCTCCTGCACCGTCTCAGCAGGAAATACAACAAGCGCCTAGCGTAACTCAGCCCACTGCACTTGAAACTGCCATTGAGCTACCATCAAGACTCTTTATTTCGCCGGGAAATAGTGTTACTTGGCGGCACTCCAAAAAACCTGTTACAAGTGAGGGGCGCACTGAACTGTGGCATACCCGGCTGGGGAAAGTACCGCTGAAAAAGAGTGAAAGTCCCGAATTATCACCCCAACAGCAAGTCCCTTTGCGGGCTATCTGGTCTCCAGATTTTAAACCGTTTGATCCGCCTGGCAAAAATGATCAGGATTCTGATCTGGGACGGTCTGCTCTTAACCCTAATGACCGTCATCAAATCGTTGCTTTAACTTCGGATTATCATAATTTCAACAAATTTAAAGCTCCACCCATCCCGCCCACACCCTTTTATGCCGAGCAGTTAATGCTAACAGCGTTAGGTGGCTGGCTGAAATCGCGAGGAGTTTGGGATTACGGTCAGTTGCAGCAGCGCGAGACAATTCACAAGTTTGTAGAAGAGGTGACACTGGTTAAAGCCAAAAGTGCCTTTACCCTATTTGATTCGGCAATATTTGAAGCGTTGGCACAGGATGGGGTGTTTGTGCGTCCGGTTAAAGACGAATTTGATTTGATGGAGTGGGTGCATAAGACTAGCCAAGGTCGTGACCACTATGTGCGAGTGGTGTATGCGGGGCATCTTTTCCCATTCGGGCACCGCGCTTCGCTGGTAAAAGTAACGGAGCGTCGCTTTGAGAAAACAAATAACGGCAGTGTAGTAGCACTTCTACGCCAATACGATTATATAATAGTGCGTGAACCAGAGAAGGTTTACACCGGACAACCTTACCCGCACAAAGGGTATGAAATGCCACTAAAGAAGGCTAAAATTACCACGTTGGTTACTCCTACCATCAAGCCTTACGATACATACCCGGCTAAAATTACCGATGAAGCTTTCTGGATTATTGAAAATGAGCATGGCACTGATTTCCAATTTCACATAGTGACAGAAGATATAAGCGAAAATTCAGCCGAATTTAACACACCGCTGATATTTATCCGGCGCACCGGCGACTATAAACCGGCTCGCGACCAGTATGTACAAGCACATCCCAACCGTACCCAGATAAAGTTGTTTGGGCAAAAACTAACCTATGCGCCACGCGACCAAGCTTTGAATACAGATAACACTACCCTTGATACTTCTGCCCTCTATTTCAATGTAGCAGAGGCAGCCAGCCTGAAAGAGGAATTTGGTGGCTTTCTGCCCTTCCTGCATCAAGCAGATGTGCGCCTAGCTTCTTATGAGCAAATATTGGGAGGAAATCAGTCGGTCAGTATCAAATATTACCAAAACTACCTGACCAGCCCAGTAGGACTGGACGCAAATGCTGGGGTTTTTGCACGACTGGTTAAACCTTTTACCGATCTGGAGCAGCCTCTTGAAATAATTTTCGGAGCAGATAAGGGAGGTGGTATCAGCACTCCAAACCAGAAGCTAACCAGCCTTACCCGTCGCTATGGAGCGCAAGCTGGCTCTCCCCAAAAAGCTGAAAATGATGATTTCGACCCGGCGGATTATTTCAAGGATTTAAGCGGCAGCAAGATTCCGAAATTGTTCGGGGCGCTTGACCTAATAAACATCTTGTTAGGGGGGAAAACCAGCGATAAAAGCCCTAAAGTGCGTACCCATCAAAAGCCCGATGGCACTTTTGTAGTAACGTTGGACTGGACTCCAGAGATAAAGCCTTTCGAGTTCACAGCAGTATCTTTCAAACCGAATAAAGCAGATGGCTTGGAGATTCACGCCGAAATTGAAAAGCCCATCACCGGGGCGTCTACTTCCCTATTTTCCGGCAAACTGTCTGATTTCAATCTAGAGATATTTGAATCTATTGAACTGAGCTTTACCGAATTCAGTTTTGAGAACAAGAATGGGCAGAAGCCGGATGTATCAGCAAAACTGAAAGGTCCCCCTGAATTTAAGGGTGGGCTTGATTTTATCAAAAAGCTGAGTGAATTGATTCCTAAAGGAGCGTTAGGGGATGGTCCTAGTTTAGATATTAGCGCTACCGGTATCAAGCTCAGCTACAATATTGCGTTACCCCCTGTTAGCGTTGCCGTTTTCACTCTCAAAAATCTGAGCTTTACTGCCGGATTATTACTACCCTTCTTCGATGGCAAGCCCACCATTCTATTTGATTTTGCTTCTCGCGAGAAACCCTTCCTGTTGACCGTATCCCTTTTTGGAGGAGGAGGTTTTGTACATCTTGAGCTAGACACCGAAGGCATGCAGCAGCTTGAAGTGGCGCTTGAGTTTGGAGCTAGCGTTGGGCTGGACATTGGTGTTGCTTCCGGCAGTGTTCATGTAATGGCTGGGATTTATATCAAAATCCAGAAACAGAGCGATGGCAAAACCTCGGCTTTTCTGGAAGGTTATCTCCGTATGGGCGGCGAGCTTTCGGTGCTAGGTATTGTTTCGGTTTCAATTGAACTGTATCTTGGCTTTCGCTATGACATCAATACCGGGAAATGTTTAGGAAGGGCTATTCTCAAAATTGAGGTTTCAATTTTATTTTTCAGTGTAAGCGTTGAAGTAACGGTTGAGCGCAAGTTTGGCAGTAATGGTGGCGACCCGGATTTCAAGATGCTGGTAAGCGAACCCGCTATGTGGCAGGATTACACAGATGCCTTCGCCTAGAAATACTGAAAGTGAGTAAGAACGAATGGCTGATAGAATTGAATTAATTTTTACCACTCTACCGCAGGGTGTTTTACATAAAGGGCTTGATTTGCCGGTTTCGGCACTGCTATCTCCCCGCTTAGTCGGAGATAGCACGGTGTTGGGAACTTACCCACTTATGCTAAACTGGACGCAGCTTTTAAAAGATAGCGGTATGGAATTGGTATTTGAGTGTGCCGGTAAAACCTTGTCGGTTCCAATTGATACCGCTCCACTGCGCCCTGATTTATGGCATGCGCTTTTTAAGGAGAATACCCCGGTTATCCCTTTTACCTTCGAGGATTTGAGCGATAGCTTTGTGCCATCCTATCCCTCACGATTGGCGCTTACCGCTATAAAAGGAATTTACCAACAAGCGGGGGTAGAGTTAGCTTTGCCAAGGGAGGGCAATCAGGAGCGACAAGGTCGGAATATTTCACGCTATCTAGAGGGGCTTCAGATTAATTGGGATGATAAAAAAAGTCGGGAATTGCGGGATAAATGGCGCAGGCTACAAAGAAATTTATTCTTACGGCTCAAAGATGGGGGTAGGCTTTCGGTGGGTGTGGGGTTAGTATCACAAAACGCTAAGGTTGGGGCGGATGGTTTGCCGGATGCCACGCAATTACCGCAGCCCGGTACAACTGACTCTAAATCGCTGCATAAATATGTGGCAGAACAATTTGCCGTATTCCACCATATGCCTCAGCCCGATTTGGAAAAAACACCCGACCTAACGAAAAAAGATGCCGAGCAAGTGCTAGATTTCCACAAAGTAATCGCTGCGCTCAGTTCATATCCGGATTTGCTTAGATTATTGGGTCTGGCTGTCGATGTAACACTTCCGATTGACTTCGTAGCGCAAACCGGAGGGACACAACCGGGAAAAATCGGAGTAGCAAAGGTTAATTTCAACGCTAACTTCCCTGAACGATTCACGTTGCAATTGGCAGATCGCCCTCCTCAGTACACCGCTTATTACCATTTTCCTTTCGTTCAGAATCAACATCTTTTCTTTACTGCCCCGCGAGGTGGACTCAATAGCTTCGAGATGCTTGGGCTACTGAACCTGAAACCGGAGGAATATGTAATCGGACAGGTAGAAGTAGATTCTGCTTTGCATAAAATGATTATTCTTTCTGAATCGGCAGATGCAGCCCAACCCGCTCAGCACCCTGAAATTTTTGATGCTACCAATACGTTACCCTCATTGCGCTCAGGCGGGATGGCGCTATTGGCTGATCTTCGCGCTATAAAATTATTAGCCTCATTCGATAAAACCAAACAGACCAACCAGAAATATGAAGCAAATCAACCACAGCCGGAACCTTTTTTTGTAGAAGACCTAGTTCGTGGCTATCGGCTGGATATATTCGATGTTACGAACGGCAAATGGCACTCACTCCACCGCCGTGATGAAACATACACGGTGAATGAAATAGAGGTAAATCTAACCGATAAAGAGGGTTACACCCGTCTTGCTGTCGGACAACCCCCTAAAGATAGCGCGGGTAAAGTTGCAACCGATGATTTATATATTTCGGAAGCGATAGCGCGTTGGAATGGCTGGAGTCTAAGCGCTCCACGCCCTGAAAAGGGCTTGACCCGCAATCCTGACCCTGCTAAAGCCATACCCCCTGATAATATAAACGATTTACCGGAGGATGATCGCCCAAACCAACCGGTCACTCCCTTTAAATTAGTGGCAAAATTTAAGGTGGTTAAAGGTTCACTCCCCAGCCTGCGCTTTGGGCGTTGTTATCGCCTCAGAGCCAGGGTGGTGGATTTATCGGGTAGAAGTCTGGAACTGGACGACCCTGTGCTACCGCTGATTTCCCCAGATTTGGGGATTCCACGCGACCCCGAAGGCTTTGCTTATTTGCGCTACGAGCCGGTAGAACCGCCAGTGGTAATACCACGCCAGATTGAAGCGTTGACGCTGCCCGGTTCAAGCGCTGAGCGAATTGTTATACGCACCTTCAACGATAATCCATCCAAAGATAGCGCATCGCCCGACCTTACCGCCAATGACCGGCACATTGCGCCACCCCGTACCTCGGTGGAGATAGCCGAACGGCATGGTAAATTCGATGATGCGACTGGAAAGCTTAAAGGCGATTTGGCTACCTACCAGCTTATCGCCGACAGGGATGATGAGCAAAAGAGCCAGTTCAAGCGCGAACCATTACCCACTTTGATAAATCCTGAAACCAACCAACCTGAAACTGTGCCAGTTGAACCTGATTCACGACTTACGGGAGTACCTTACCTACCCGAACCACTTTCCAGAGGTGCTGCCTTTCGAGATTTACCTGGCAGCCGTTCAGGTACACTAGGGAAAGCTACCGGCTCGGCAGGAGCAGTCAACTACACGCCCCTTTCCGACCCCAATCCGCGCCCCGGCTCGGCTACGCTGGTTAGTTTTGAAGGCGAAAAAGATTTTACAGAAGCAAAACCTTTCCGGTTAGCGCTGGAAGAAGGAACTGAGGGCGCACACTGGAATCCGGCGCAGCGTGTACTTACGGTCTATTTGCCTAAAGCCGCGAATAATATTATACCTTTGAGTAGCTACATGACTGCCGCAGATCTCAAATTGATGGGGGTGTGGCAATGGCTGAGAGAATA
This sequence comes from Candidatus Chlorohelix sp., assembly GCF_037138995.1. Classification (NCBI taxonomy): domain Bacteria; kingdom Bacillati; phylum Chloroflexota; class Chloroflexia; order Candidatus Chloroheliales; family Candidatus Chloroheliaceae; genus Candidatus Chlorohelix; species Candidatus Chlorohelix sp. The sequence continues at coordinate 12,973 of NZ_JBAXHI010000045.1, forward strand.
TATCGAGGCTACCAGAGAAGCGGAAAACCAATTTTTCTATACATCCGGTCTTCAGGATAAACTGGCACATATTTTACAGCGTTCGGTGGAAGGCGGTCATTGGATGCTGAATCCACCGAAACTGCTTGAATTGGTAAATGCAGTACAACAGCCTATCGGACAACCTGAATTCACTGCTTTGGATGTAATTCCGCCCGCCCTTTACAAAGATTTGATACCTATGTCCCTGAAATTTACGCTGGATAATCAGGCAGATTTGGAGTTGTATCCCATCCAGGCTATGCGAAAACTCGGCGCGCCGGAAGCTTTTCTAGTTGGCGCGTTAAAGGTACACGGACAATCCACCGCAAAGGTTGATTTGCTGGCGGAATGGAGTGAGCCTTTTGATGACCCTACTGAAGTACCCTCGCGCAAACAACGCAGTGATTATGTGGATGCGCTGCCATTGCCAAACCTTCAAGAAGCTTTTATAGATAATTCTGGACGTTTTGTTGGCTACTTTGACCCTGCCGAGAATTTGGTTTGCTTTGTCGCTGGTGGTGAAACGCTAGGGCGCGTAACTGAAGGTAAAACCCTTGACTCAACCGCCGCACCTTGCCATCATTTTGGAGACACCAAACACAGGCGTGTAACTTACAAAGCAGTGGCAACTTCGCGCTATCGTGAATATTTTCCACAGAATCAGAATCTGGATTTTACTCGTAGCAGTGAAACGGTAACGGTGGAAATACCTGCGTCAGCCCGACCTTTATCGCCATCTGTGCGCTATGCTATCCCGACTTTCGGCTGGGAGCGGCAGACTGAGACAAATCTAAAACGCAGTGTACGGTATGGTGGCGGTATCAGGGTTTATTTTGAACGTCCTTGGTACTCTTCCGGTGACGATGAATTGCTGGGAGCAGTATTATATAATTCCTCCGATAACAATTCTATCGATAGTGGAGACAGTCTGAAGAACCGAGAACAATGGAAGCGTTTTGTTACCCAATGGGGCAGTGACCCACTCTGGGATACGGGTTCGCTATATGATACCCCTTACTATAGCTCTTTTGAAGGCTGGCAGTTCCATGAAGAGGGTCTGACGCTTGAGGAGAATACCCCGCTTAATGCTGCTGGCAGGCATGGTTTGGTAGATGTAGTGGGTTTTCCGGTAAAATTTGATAAACCGCGCAACCTTTATTATTGCGACCTGACGCTCAATGCCGATTCCTACAACCCTTTTGTGCGTTTGGCATTGTGCCGCTACCAACCCTATGCACTACCCGATGCCAAGCTTTCGCGGGTAGTCTTAGCAGATTTTGTACAGCTTACACCCTATCGCGCTGCCACCATTACCGCTGACCCTTATCACCCGCGTAAGATTCGCTTGACAGTAACCGGACCTGCGCCACGTGGACCTCAACCCAAATATATCAACCCGTTTATCCTTCCACCTGACCACCCTACCTCGGTGACAGTAGAAGTACAACAGAAGTCCGGTTCAGGTGATCTGGATTGGGTGCTGGTAAATTCTACAACGGTTGCAGTTACAATTGAAAAAAACGGACCGGACTCTAATCAACCTAACCTGAGTATCTGGTCTGGTAGCTTTACCTTTACCAATCACCCCAAACCTGGGCAATATCGGCTGTTAATTACAGAGCGAGAATTTATCTCAACCGATTACGGAACATCTTCTGGCACAGGCGGTAGATTGAATCGATCCTTCCAAAATGCGCCCGGTAGAATCATATATGCTGAAATAGTTACATTGGATAGCGCACTGATCGGGATATAGTGAAATCGGTGTTCGATTAATAATTGAGAAATATCAGAATTTGCATAAAATTTAGTGGTAAAGCGAAAAGAAAGAAAAAAGGGAGCCTTTTTCGTATATTAGTAAAGTAAGGGGCGTTATTTTACCCTATTTCATTTGATTTTAGGGAGTGGTCGGACTCTCTGTCTATGGGAAAGCAATCTTTGATTTGTTGAAGCTCATGGTTTTAGGTGCGAAAACGTCATAGCTAATTTGACCACCGCTGTCTGCCCTTTGATTTTTCACCACTAAATTTTACGCAGATCCTAATATTTCTCAATTATTAATCGAACACCAAGCTGAAAGACGGTACAAAAGGCGCAATTGAACCAGAAATGAAAACCAGTATCATCCCTGCACAAAAGATGCGACGCGGTCCAAATAGATCCGCCAGTCTTCCCATCAGAGGTTGGCAAACTACAGTCCCGATATAAAAGCCGGAAATGAGCCAAGTTGTGGTTGGGAGATTCACTTCAAAATTCCCGCTGATTTTGGTTATTGCGACAGAAATCATTGAAGAGTTGAGGGGGCAAAGCAAAATTCCCAATGTCACAATAGACAATATCCTTATAGGCACTCGGACCTGAGTAGCTTCGGTAATTAGTTGCGTTTTTTTAAGCATTTTTCATGTCCTTATATCTAATTCGGAGAATCTTGGTGGATTTCTTGCGAATACAACACTTATTGGTTCTTTGAGCGGGGACCCGTACCATTATGAGGGTGCTGACCATGTTCGTGGCTAGGCTGAGTTGTTGAAAAAGGGAACGGATTTTCCAGTAACTTTCCCCTTTTAGCATAACTTTTTAAGGCTTTATCAATGGGTAAGGATAAAGGTATCGCTTTTATTCCTTTTTCCTGTAAAGTGCTTACTGCTTCTGGACCTATTTGGCTTACCAAAACGACCTCAACATCGTACAGTAGCTCGGCTATAATATATATTCTATTGTGCTGTTTACTGGAGTCTTGCTTATTTGCTTGGTGGAAATCGTTTCTTCTTGTTTCCAAAAGCTGATAATCGCCTTCCTGATTCACCTCATAAATCAGGAACTCCTGCGCCTTACCAAAATGCTCTGTAATGTTAACGCCATCACTACTTCCTACTGCTATTTTCGACAAAGCAATCCTCCCTTAAGGATAAATATTTCATAGATTTCAGGAACTGGGATTTTCTAGAGGAGTAGCCTATGTGGGTGTCCCCTTAGAAAATCCCACTTTTTATTCGAGCTATGGATTAAAAAAGCCGCATTTATGGCACGATAAACTTGCTTAAGACATGCTCAATTATTGCCACTCCGCCACCATAACCGGCATAGGTCTCTCGCACCACTAGACGACTGTTTGCTGGAAAACTTACGTTTAGAAATATCTTGCCCTCTGATTCTGCCAAGAAACGCTCCTGAGAAGTTGCCAGTAGTAACCTGAAATTTGATTTTTTCAGATGCTGCCTTATTTCCCAAGAATCTATTTCAAACACTACCTTTGGAGGCAATCCACCAACATCTTGGAGGTTTTTAATTATCTCCTCCCGGACTTCCTCAGGTGGGTCATCATTTATTATGACTTGGGTTGCAGTAAAGCCCGCCAACTTTGTTAGGTAACGGGTTATACCTACTGCCGTGGACGCACCTGCTATTATGTTAAAGGGCAAGGCGGGACCAAATTGAGCACAGCTATCCCCAGCTATATTCAAGTCATTGTAAGCCTCTGCTTCTTCTTCGGCAATTAGCTTCTCATATTTTGCCTTTGGTATCTTTAGCTTTTGAGCAACTGCTCTTACAAAAGCACTCGTATCTATAGGACCTGAAGGCAAGAAGGGGAAAGTGACATAAGGCACATCAAATTTTTCCTCAATAAGTTTGGCGGTCTTTACGCCCACCCAAGGCGAAATTACTATGGACAGTTCCGCCGCCGAAATATTTTTTATGCCTTCAAGTCCGCTCGCATCCCCTACAAACTGATTCACTTTTAGCCCGAGTTTTTGCAGAGCTTCTTTGATAGCCCGTAGATTACCGCGCCAAAAAACATCCTGATAGGGTACAATGCCTAGAATATTAACCAAACCTTTTACTTTTGGCTTTGGTTTAACCAACTTGCGGATAAAGGTTTCAAAGACCAGCTCATACCCGGTATTGGAATTTCCTGAGAACCCGCTGGCGTTAACGGCTAACACTGGTGTTGGTTCCTCTGCGAATTCCCTAGCAACCGAATCTATATCATCGCCAATCATGTTAGATATACACCCAGCTACCACAAAGTAGGCATCCCCATCAATCAAGTCAAGCGTGGCTCTGACCTGATCTCTCAGTCTGGTTTCTCCACCAAAAACCACTTCATTCTCTGACATGTTTGTAGATGGAGCGTTAACCCCACTGATATAACCGATACCTTGAAGCCCCCCAGCCATCCTGAAAGAAAGTAACTGGTTCTGTCCACAACCTGCCCCAGCGTGGATGATTGGGATTATCCGATTTATATTGGTAATGACTGCCAAGGCACCACCCAGAGAACAGGTGTACTTGGGAGCCTCCAGACATCTTTGGTCAGATGGCTGCTCTGTCAGGTCTTCTTTTTTAACCAATGAAATATTGGCCATTATTTATCCCTCTCTTTTTATCCCTATAAGGCTTTTGAATAGGCTAGGGCATCGGGTTGCTCATACCACCAACTTTTGTAGGGACTCGGAGTTTTGGCATGGAGTGTTCTGGTCAGGGATTGATTTTGAAGGGATCGCTGTACGATATAGCCGTAGTTCAAAATACCCCGAAATACAAATTGGTTTGCTGGTATGGAAAAATCAGAACGGAAGGAATGGTTTCTTACCTGGCTACCCTCTCTTTTGTAAACTCCCATAAATGGGCAGCCCGTATAAAGATCCGGTTTTAAGCGGTTTAGCATATGGCTGTGTTCAAAAGGTTGTTCGTCAGAAGAGTGAACTTCAAAATCTCCCAATTCCTCATGGACTTTTACCAAATCCTCCACAATATAGGGGTCTATTTCCCTAGAACTTATCGCCGCAACTTTTATTCCCAGTTCTGCTGCTAAGCGAGGGATGAATGCAATTCTTAATTGCCCTGCCGCCACAAAAATGCTTGCTTCTTTGCCATTCATACTGGCTTTCAAGTTCTTTTTCAACTCTTCCAATAGCGGGGTAACGATGGAAATCTCTTCCTCAATTAGAGCTTCAATCTCTTTTTCCTTGCCCGTATGCTTTGCGATTTCCCTAAACCAATCTGCCGTATTTTGCAAACCAAGCGGTCCCGGTTCCCTAAAATAGGGTACTCCAAATTTTTCAAACAAAGCTCTTTGCAAATATTCGCCATAAGAGGCGCAGGTTGGAGCGGTTACCGCTGCTTCAGACATAGTTTCAAGTTCTTCAGTAGTTGCAAAATCCGGTACATAGTTGGCTCTCAGACCGACTTTTGCAAACAGTCGATTGATTTCCACCCTGTCCGCCCAAGTAACGCTAAAAGGCGCGATGATATTGACCAAGTCCTTCTGTTTCTTTTTAGGCGGTTTAACCAGATACTTAACGATAGCATGCGAAGAGGCATCAAAGGCAGTCTGGTTAATCTTGGAACGGAAACCTTCGCAATGGACTGGAACCAGAGAGGCTTGAATTTCTGGTTGAATAGAATCCACTACCCCTTCTATATCATCACCCATCACGCCGGAAGCGCAAGAAGTGGCAATTATGATAGACTTGGGATTGTAGCGTGCATTTGCTTCGATAATAGCTTGCCTGAGCTTTTTCTCGCCGCCAAAAACGATGTCACTCTCTGAAAGATTGCTGCTTAATACCGCTAGTTCAAACTCTTGGGGTTTGCCTAAGGCTAATGGGATTTTCTGAAACATTTCCCGATAACCGTTTGTTCCTTGGGAGCAACCCACTGGTCCGTGAATGATAAGAATCGAATCTCGGATAGTGACAAGTCGCATTACTGTTTGAGTTAAAAGGCAGCCTCCCGATTGCTCGAACGTGCGGTTGCGCCATTCTAGCCCTTTTCCAGATTTATAGTCTTCCACCAAATCGCTGAGGCTTCCCGCATAATTCTTAATTGTACCCAAGCGGTCTTCTCTTTTAGGACTTGTCTTGGAATCTAAGTCCAGTTTCTCTTCTTTAAACTGTGGCATTAATGAATACCTTGCCTTCCTGCTTAAAATAATGGATGCTTCTTACACAATTAAATACTAGCAGCCACGCTGCGAACCTCGCCAGCTTCAATTGCTAACAACTGATCTCCCCATTTCGAAGCCCACTCGCGTAGTTCCTGAGTATCCAAGGGAGTAGGTACTTTCGATTCAGTATGGTTATATATTTTAGAAGCCAAACTACGATAAATATCCGCCTGAGCAGATTTAGGAGCAGCCTCTATTGTAGTTTTACCCTGCAATTCGCTTTGGGTTACCGTCACGGAACGTGGCACATATTCGACAACTTGAGTGCTAGTTCTGCTTACGAAATCATCTATAATCTCTTTCGAATAGCCCACATTAATAGAGTTAGCTATGACACCTCCCAACAGCCCTCCACCAGAATTGGAGTATTTTTGGATACCTTTAAACAGGTTGTTAGCGGCATATACTGCCATAAAATCTGCTGAGGAAACCGTAAAGACATGCTCGGCGATTCCTTCGCGAATGGGGACTGCAAAACCGCCGCAAACAACGTCACCCAAAACATCATAAATAACGATGTCTATATCGAGTTCCTTGAAAACGTTTAATTGCTTCATTAGCTCCACAGCAGTTATGATACCGCGACCAGCGCATCCGACACCCGGCGCAGGACCACCAGCTTCTACGCAATATACTCCGTTGAAACCCTCATAAACTACTTCGTTTGTTTTTACCTTGAGCTTCTCCCGAAGAGTATCTAGGATAGTGGGGATATAGTTTCCGCCCCGCAAGGTGTTCGTAGAATCTGCTTTTGGGTCGCAACCAAACTGCATCACTTTATAACCAAATGTTGAAAGCGCCGCGCTAATGTTTGAGGTGGTAGTTGACTTGCCTATACCACCTTTGCCGTAAATGGCAATCTGCTTAATTTTCTTAGACATATTACTCCTTCGTTGTAGGTTGTACTGTTACTAAAACACTGATATTAACCGGGTTATAAATAGCTGTGTTAATTAATTCTGAGGTTGTAGCCTGAGTTGCTTCCATTATATGGATCATATATACAAGCTTTTTACTCAGAGAATTACTATTGCCCCAATAGGTTTTTCCTGCTTTAACTTATTTCAAAAGTTTAGGACTTCAAAAACTTGGCTTCGCAACTCTTTGTGGTTGTAACTGAGCCGCAGCCTTCTTCACCCGGTACCCCTATGGCATCCGCTCGGCACTGGTTACAATTTCGGAATTGCTTGAGAATGCGGTCACATTGATCTCTTACCCTGTTTAATTCTTCAGGGGTTGGGGGGATAGTATCTTTGAATTTTCCCTGTGGAATTAGGGGCATGATATTCATCACGTGCGCTCCCAATTCTTTTACAACGCGGGCAACTCTAGCCAAATGTCGGTCGTTAACTCCCGGAATTAAAACCGAGTTCACTTTAACTACCATGCTTCTTTTAACTGCTTCCCGCAAACCTTCGAGCTGATTTCTGCTCAAAATTTCGAAGGCTTCCCGACCCTTATAGGTTATACCCTTATACCTGACGTGGGTGTAAATTTTCGCGCCTATTTCTGGATCTACCGCGTTAATGGTGATGGTTAAAGCAATTACACCCGCCCTATCTAATTCTTCAATTTTTTCGGGCAGCATCAGACCATTGGTTGAGGTACAAAGGATTAGCTCAGGAAAGAGTTCTTTAGTTTTCAATAGAGTTTCAATAGTGGCATCATTAGCCAGCGGATCACCGGGACCGGCAATACCTAAAACTTTAAGTCTCGGCTCAAGTGCTAAGGCTTCACCAATGGTGGACATCGCCACATCTGGCGAAATCACTTTGGTAGTAACGCCGGGTCGGTTTTCATTTGGGCAATCAAACTTGCGAACACAATAACCACACTGGATATTGCATTTCTTGGCTACCGGCACGTGAATTCTGCCAAATTTATTATGAGCTTCCCCACTATAGCAAGGGTGCGTAGCCACTTTAGCTACTAGGTTGGGTTGTTGTTCAAATTTCCCAGAAAATATAGCTTGGGCTAAATCGGTCATAACTACTCCTTCAATCTGTCCTTCTAGCGTTTCCACGGTATAACCACCCGTTCGATATAATTCAAGGCATAAGTAGATAAAAGTCCAAGAACGGCTATAATCAGTAAACCTGCATACATATCTTCTACAAGCAGAACTGACCACGAACTCCAAACTAGGTAGCCTAAACCCGACCTAGCCCCTACAAACTCGGCAGATACGAGAACTATTAAAGCAATACCCATAGCCAGTTTTAAGCCAGCGAAGATAAACGGTAAAGCTCCGGGAAGGGCTATGTCTCTAAAAAATAACCAGCGGCTTGACCGGTAGTTCTGCCCCACATCAATATAGATTGACGGAATATTGGCTACCCCTGAAACAGTGTTAATCAAAACTATATAGAAAACTGCTACGGCGATAATCGCAATTTTAGAACCATCTCCAATGCCAAATATGATTAAGAAAAGTGGGAATATTGCAATCTTGGGAATGGGAAAGGTCGCATCGATAAGGGGCTGTATCGCTGCCCGAACTATAGGCGAGATACCCATCACAATACCGATTATTACACCCGGCACTACGCCCCAGATATAACCGTAAACCGTTCTTCCGATACTTGCCCAGAGGTGGTCCCATATCTCGCCAGACTGAAACAAATCCCAAAGCTTGCTGAAAATAGCGGAAGGAGCCGGAAAGAAACGAACGTCAATAATTTTCAGATTGCTCAATATTTCCCAGAAACCCAGCAATAACAAGGGTGTAGCAACCGAAACAACTTTGATGAAAAACTGTCGGAATTGAAAGCTTTTCTTCTTTTCAGATTCATAATTAAGAATTGGGCTGCTAGTCGGTATTGGCTGGGTCACTGTAAAGTTTTTTGTAGCTATATTTAACAACTCATGTTCCATAAGCTTTTCCCCTATTTCTTTTGAGCCTTTATAACCTCGCTCCGCAATAGCCCCCAAACTTCGCTGAATATTTCCCCAAAGTGAGGGTCCGCCCGCATAGCTTCAATCCGGCGAGGTCGTGGGAAGTTAACAGGAATAATTTTCAAGATTCGTCCAGGTCTTGCGCTCATAACTACAATTTTATCTGCCAATATTATGGCTTCATCAATACTATGGGTTACAAAGATAACGGTCTTGCGGGTTTCTTCCCAAATTTTTAGCAATTCCTCCTGTAATAGCATTTTGGTTTGTTCATCTAGCGCGCCGAATGGTTCGTCCATCAACAAAATATCGGGGTCGGTAGCAAAAGCGCGGGCAACTGAGACCCGTTGCTTCATACCACCTGAAAGCTGATACGGTAAGGCTTTTCCAAAACCGCGCAAACCGAGTTTTTCAATATACTTTTCTGCAATTTTGTGCCGGATAGCGCGGGGATAGCCTTGAGCTTTGAGACCAAATGAAATGTTATCTCGCACGTTCATCCAAGGGAAAACTGACTGTTCTTGGAAAACCATTGAATTCAAAGGTCGGTTTTTAACTTTTTCCTCTCCATTTTGATTGGTAGCTTGAGTACGGATGTGTAACTGTCCTTCTGTTTTCTTTTCCAATCCACTAATAATGCGTAGTAAGGTAGTTTTCCCACATCCAGACGGTCCCACCAGACAATAAAACTCTCCGTCACCAATTTCGAGGTTAGCATTCTCGATCGCGCTTACATGCACATTGCGAGAAAAAAAGGATTTGCTTAGATTTTCAACTTTAATTTTCCAGCCCGCCGATTTTATGGATGTTGGTTTCTCAGCAGTGACCGAGTCGAAAACCTGTTCATTTCTGCTCATTTCTCAACCCTTCTTCCTTCTTGTTTTAAGCACAACGAAGTAACCCTATACCAAGTTGATCCTCTGCATGCTTTTAAAAGCTAAGCAAGGAAAAGTGGCATAAGCCGTAAAAATCAAAGAGGTTCGTTTCTTTAGATTCAAATGAATCATGAAAACGAACCTCTGGTTGACCAGTCAGTACCTACAAATTAGGGTAATTTGCCTTTTATTTACTTTGAATTTATTTAGGCTTCAGCTTTGAAACTAAAAAACAGTTGTATATTGTCAGGGTGTATGTCAATGTTCAATAAATTTCCCCTGATGACCGTTATTGGCAGTGATTGTTAAATCATAATATACATAAGCGACATTGTCAAGTATTAATTTCTCCAGTTTCTAAAATTGATTCTTGAACGAAAAGCCTTATGTGTGGACACGGTTATACTTTTACTACTGACGAGAATGCAATGGAACCTAGCTTGCAAACCTTGCTAGGATTAAATAAAAAACGCCCTGATTTAAGGGAATTACAGACAGAGTGTAGAAATATTTAAAAAGGGTCTTGACAATTTATTAAAACTACACTTATAATCCATCAACTCCAATGTGGATATTTCAAATCAAGTTACTCAGCATTATTTCGGGAGACTAGGTTTATGAATGTAAGCAGTAGGCAGGAAAGTAATTGCGCTTTAAAGTCTTTACTACTCATAATTCTGATTTTATCAGGTATGCTCTTGGTAGCCTGCGGGGATTCAACCGCCACTACCGTATCCAGCACCATCACCGCTTCAGGAGCGGTCACTGCCGCAAAAAATACCGTAGCATCTGGTGCCACTACCACAGCGGCAGCCACCAGTGGTGGGGCAAAAACCAAGATAATCTATGCTACATCTGGGGCTAATGCCGAAAGTGCTCCTTTATATTTAGGTATAGAGAAGGGTTATTTTGCCGCTAATAATCTGGAAGTTGAGATAGCTTTAACTAATGGCACAGCCGATTTAATTCCACTCGTGGCAACAGGTCAAGCCAGTGGAGGAGGCTCTACATGGGGGGCGACCTTTTTCAATGCTTCTAAAAACAAATCAACCATTTCAATACTTGGCTCTCTGGGACAGGTACCTAGTTCGGGACAAACCCCCGCCCGTATTATCGTCTCCAAAGCCGCCTATGATTCCGGGCAGGTTAAAAAGGTGGCGGATCTCAAGGGCAAAAAAGTAGCTATTCCCGGTCCCGGAGCCTTCGCCGAATATTCCTTTTATTTGGCGCTAAAAACGGGTGGGCTTAGTATTAAAGATGTGGAGCTGGTCAATATACCCTTTCCACAACAGGCTGCTGCCATAAAAACCGGAAGTGTAGTAGCTGCTTTTGCTTCAGAACCTATTTCAACCCAATTAGAAGCCGATGGTACTGCTGTAACCTTGGTTGATGGGCATGCAGGAGGAACCGAATTAACTTTTATGATATTTAATACCGACTTTTTAAACAAAAACACCGATGCAGTAACCCGGTTCTTGTCTGTGTACATAAAGATCCTGAGAGAACTGGATGCAGGTGGCTGGAAAGACCCAGAAGTACAGAAAATAGTGGAAAAATACACCAAGGTACCGGGTGCTTTGCTGAGCAAAATAGCGCTTTCGGTACACAATAGCAACGTTGAGATAAATATTAATTCGGTGCGAGCGCAAGAAGCTTATTTCCGAGAACGTGGAGTTCTAAGCTATACCGGAGATTTAGATCTTGAATCGCTCATTCGGAAGGATATTATTCAAAAAGCTTTACAGTCATTGTAAGAGAGTAACAAAATAGGGGCAGACCTAATGTTTGCCAAGGGTGGATTTGTACATCCACCTTTACGCCGGAATATTGAGAGCTATATTAAGAGAAAGGTTCAGGTTTTGGAAAAGTTCAGCAGACAGGGTAAAAGTTTCCGCGCAAGCCCTTTATTACTTGCAATCCTGATTTTGTTAGGCATGCTCTTGGTAGCCTGCGGGGATTCAACCGTTACTACCGCACCAACCACTACCGCAGTTTCTACTGTCGCAAAAACTACCGTAGCATCTGGCGCCACCACTGCGACTACCACCACTACAGTCGCTGCCACAACTGCGGCGACTACAAAAGCCGCTTCCGGTGAAAAAACAAAGATTTTATTTGCCTCCCTTACTGGAGATAGTCCTTTATATGTGGCTATAGATAAAGGCTATTTTGATGCTTACAACCTTAGTGTAGAAATTGTAAACGTCAACAATTCCTCCGAAATAATTTCGCTACTTGCGACCGGTCAAGCCAGCGGGGGTGGTACTAGCTGGGCTGCATCGTTTTTCAACGCAGCCAGCAAAGGGTCAAATATAACTATAGCAGCACCCTATCAAAAGGTGCCTAAGACAGGAAAAACTAACGCACGTCTCTTAGTTGCCAAGAGTGCCTACGATTCCGGTCAGGTAAAAACAGTAGCGGATTTGAAAGGCAAAAATGTAGCAATACCCGGTCCTAGCGCTTTCGCAGAGTATTCCGTTTTCCTTGCTCTAAAAAATGCCGGACTAAGCATAAAAGATGTTAACCTGGTCAATATCCCATTTCCTCAAGTTGCAGCAGCCCTGAAAAGTGGTAGTGTAGTGGCGGCTTATGCCGGGGAACCGACTTCCACTCAGTTAGAGGCAGATGGAATCGCCGTAACCTTGAGTGACGGACATGCTGCTGGAACTGAGATAAGCTCATTAGCTTTTAACACTGACTTCTTAAATAAGAATCCTGATGCGGTAGTTAAGTTCGTAGCTGCCTATATCAAAGCCGCTAATGAATTGAATGCGGGTGGCTTTCAAAACCCTCAGATTCAAAAAATAGTGGAAAAATACACCAAAATTCCGGGTGAAATATTGGGCAAAATTCCCCAACCCTCTCCCAGTTATGACGGTTCGTTTGATATAAGTTCGGTTAAGTTGCAAGAAGCCTATTACCGAGAGCGCGGAGTTCTAAGCTATTCAGGCGATTTAAACCTTGACACAATTATCCGAAAAGATATTCTCGAAAAAGCCCTAAAATTATTGTAAAGATTAATTTACTTTTTGCTCTACAAGCCGGTAATAAGCGGATTGGGTTTAGCTGCAGGATAGCTTCACAAAATAACTTAAGAAAGGATTAGACTTTGGAAAATTTAAGAAAGCGTCGAGGAAAAAATAACCTCGTCAACCCTTTACTAATCTTAATCTTGCTTATATCCGGCTTGCTTCTAGTAGCGTGCGGTGATTCCGCATCCACTATCGGTGGAGCAACTTCTACCAACGCGGTAGGCGCCACCAACGCAGCGGCAATAACCGCCAGCGGTGAGAAAACAAAGATAAAATTCGCCAACATTGGTGCGACTCCCGAATCAGCCCCTTTATATCTGGGGTATAGATAATGGCTTTTTTGCCGAGCAGAACTTGGATGTAGAGATTGTCAGCACTAACAATTCCGCCGACGTTATTTCGCTTATTGCCACTGGTCAGGCTAGCTGAGGAAGCTCTACTTGGGCAGCATCATTTTTCAACGCAGCCAGCAAAGGGTCAAATGTTACTATCATTGCCCCTTTGTCAAGAGTACCCGATGCAGCTCGAACACCCGCTCGTATTATTGTTGCCAAGAGTGCCTATGATTCCGGTCAGGTTAAAACTGTAGCAGATCTCAAAGGCAAGAATGTAGCCATCCCCGGACCTAGTGCTTTTGCCGAGTATGCAGTTTACCTAGCTCTAAAAACGGGGGGATTTAAGTATTAAAGATGTAAACTTGGTCAATATTCCATTTCCTCAACAAGCTGCCGCCTTGAAAAGCGGTAGCGTAGTGGCTGCCTTTGCCTCTGAGCCGATTTCTAGAGGCTGATGGAACGGCTATAACCTTAGTTGACGGTCAGTGCCGTGGAACCGAATTGAGTTTTTTAATATTTAACACTGACTTTGTCAACAAAAATGCAGATGCCACCATAAGGTTTGTGGCAGCTTATTTAAAAGCCCAATCTTATGTGGAAAGCAAGGGCTGGGGTGACACACAGGTTCAAAGCATAGTAGAAAAATACACCAAACTACCCGGAACTTTTAGGCGGAGGTGTTACTTTGAGGCTATGCTAGCCCTTTGAATAATTTCAACTCTTATTCTTTCCCTTCCTCCAAAACAGATAGCCGAGAAATCTATATGATGCCTCGGCTGTTTGTTTTTTATGCTTCTTTGCAAGTGTTTATGTTGATGGAGAAGATGCCTTACAGGTGACAACCCGGTGTCACAGCAAAAGAAGTATCGGAAAAGTCTTTTATATTTTTTGAGAAAATTAATTTCAGATTAGTCTAGACTGTACTCGACCAGTTCCCTAACTTTTGGCAAACCGTCAGCTTCCAGCAATTGATTTAAGGTACGGTCACCGTAACCGCTACCATCCAAATAAACTAGGGCTGGTATCACATCGCTAATATTGGTGGGGTTGATAATGATATTCAGGGGCAACATTAATCCATAACTAGACTCATCAAATCTCTGCCGGGTTTCCAGAACCGTCAGAGCAAACCTTTTTTCGGTGCCTTGCCCTGCAATTTGCGCTCGGATAAAGTTTACGGACTGGCGCAGTGGTGTATCAGGATTAAAACGGAATAAAAGTTTTTTGGTGTTTTTCATGCTTACCCTCTTTTGTTTTAATAAATAATTTCTCTCGATAATAAGATAACTTAGTTTATCAACATTGTCAAGAGTTATTCGAAAAGAAAACAGGGGATTTTTACAACATTTTGGATTGTAATGTTAAGCAGAATAAGTGGGATTGTAGTGCTTACTTTTGGGGTAATTGGTATGAATAATATCCGAATTTTCATCCTTTAGTTTCCAAGAATTTATATTGACACGCTCAAATTATTCTGATATATTTATCTTGAAGCCAAAAAGATCACCTCTGGATTTCCTTCCAGCGTGACCTTAAAATCTAGGGCTTTAGGTTGGAGTTTAAGATTGCCGTCTTTTATCCACCCATAACCTTGCTCTATATACAGAGCCTTTAATAACCTGATTGTGTTATTCTGATTTTAATCTTGATATGCCTAAGCTGACTACTCAAGTATATCATAGCACTATCCTTTTGTAAAGAGATTTTCTTACCAAATTTTGAACCTCTCTCAAAAGTGCTAGGTTTTCTCCTTTCAGGTTATATTTTGAATTGCTCTGTATCGTTTACCTAATTGTTGAACTGACCGGACATCTGGAGGTTCGACCGGAGGCTTTTTTCCTACCGGGTCGTGCCTTTTTTAGTGCCTTCCCACCATCGTAAGGAGCCTCGGTTGGTTCGAAATCACTATTAATTACACTACTGCCCTAACTCAAAGTGGGCAAATCATTTAACTGAAGGAGAAATTCGATGATGATGGTAACTATGACTACTGAGATGCAAAAATGTATGGATGACTGTATGGCTTGCCACCGAATGTGTATGCAAACCATGACCTATTGTATGATGATGGGCGGCAAATGTATGGAAGGCAATTGCATGCGGATGCTGCAAGATTGCGCCATGATGTGTCAGACCTGCAATAATTTTATGGTTAACGGTTCAGATATGTGCAAGGAAGTATGCGGGCTGTGCGCCGAGATGTGCATGCGCTGTGCTATGGAGTGCGAGAAGTGTGCTGATGATGCCCAGATGATGGCTTGTGCTAAAATGCTGCGGGAATGTGCTGCTTCCTGCCAGATGATGATGGCTTAAGTTTAGACTGTGGCTTAGAAATTAGTTTTTTCCAAGCCAAAACCTTTCTTGATAAGTTTTCACAGCGACTTTTTCCTGGAGACGGCGAAATCCGGTTTTCGAGAAGGTCGCTGGTTTTTATATAGTAGCACCGATATAGAATTTTGAGAATGTTTGTAACTAAATCAGAAATGCTGGTAGGAAAGGAAACGAGTCGGACAGAAAGAGTCGCTAAGCCTTAACTTGCTCTTGCTTCCTAGA
>NZ_JBAXHI010000046.1:0-28461 GCF_037138995.1 Candidatus Chlorohelix sp.
CGATTTATTTGACCGGTGGCACTTCTGGTTTGCCTGGGCTCAAAGAATATTTTGCTGAGGTTTTAAAGAAGAAAGTAGAATCTCCCAATTGTTTTTCCGAACTTTTATACCCGCCAATTTTAGGCCAAACTCTTGAAAAAATGGCGCCAAGTTTTTCAGTGGCCACAGGAGTGGCACTTGGAGGGTTAGAAACATAGTTGTATAATAAAATAAGTAAATGGGGAAGTGTTATTGTCATAAAAAGTATAAAGAATGCTTATACCTAGATACAGTACCATATTACTATTGTTTCAAAACGCAGACTTAATTACTATTTAAATATGTAATACTATATAGAATTCTAATTGTCTTTATAGTTGGGCTATGTCTTTTGTACTATTGGGGAGCAGTAAACTAATGTTTTACCTCAAAAACTTGCGCAAGCCAGCGTCAGGTAATGGTCTGCGCCGTTCTGAATCTGGGCAATCGTTGCTGGAATTTGCAATAGCCCTGCCATTTCTCCTGATGTTAATTGTAGTAATGGTAGAAGTCGGGTTTTTACTACGAACTCATACTAGCGTAGTATCTACTGTACGTGAGTCAGTTCGTAATGCTAGTTCTGCCGGTAACTTCGACCCCTATTATCCGGACTATACACCAACTATGCAAGATGGTGATTATCTGATTGTAAGTCTGGTAAATACTAACCTCAGCGATCAGATAGGTAATATTAAATTAGTGACAACCTATCGGGCAGATTCGACCGCTGGACGAACCGGTACAGGTACCGGCGATGGCAAATCAACCGTTTGGCCCGTTGTTACTACAGTTGCACAAGGTGGGCGTACTAGCGGATCGCCTTTCCAGCGGGTTTTTGCGAAAAACACTGGTTCCACCCTATATACTACCCAAGTGCTGACAGGTACAGCCTGCACCACTGCCCTTACAGCTGCCGGTATGCCTACTGCTGGTTCTAATCCTTGTGGCTATAACTGGATTCCTACTTCTACTGACTCTACAAAATTGCCTCCTCGCAAAACCGAAGCAACTGTATATACCAATACAACGGCTACTAGCAAAGATAATAGGGATCCGTGGTATCCTACTTTTCGGCGTTGCAAAGATATTACGCAGGGAATTACCAGTGATATATCGCAATCGCTGACTAATTCCAACTATTATAATAATCCGCTGCCGGAGGCATCGGCGCATTGGCTGGCAGTTAGAATTGATTACAGCTATAACTGGAATAATACTACTGGAGTTTTAGGGTTTCTCCCACCAACCACTTTTTCAGATCGGGCGATAAAGATACTAGAGCCAAACCCGGCTTGTTAGGCTTTTGAGTGCAAGGGATAGTGCAAATGCAAAGGTTGCCAGATTATGAATTATAAATATAGTGGAAAAATAAAGGAATTATTACACAGAACCGCTCGTATTATGCGCGGTTCTTCCGGGCATGTTGCTGGTATAGCTTTTAGACCAACCTCCGCGCAGGCTTTGCTTGAATTTGTACTGGTCACAATACCTATGCTTATAACTATGGTTGGCATTTTTGAATTTGGGTTGCTTTATAATGATGTTGCTAAGCTAGATTTTACAACCCGCGAGGTGTCTCGTCTTTTGGCGGTTTGTTCAAACGGCTGTGATTCAAGTGATAAGTACAGCTTAGTTTCTTCCTCTACCGGAACACCGATTCCGTATGATATAGCGGCGTTGGCTTTTATCAGCGCATCTGATAATCCTGCCCCGCTTCTTCCACAGAATATTCAATATATACACCTACAGCGCACAACTATAGAAGGTAGTCTTAGTGTTTCTGCAACTGGTACTACCTATATTAGTAAGGGTTCCTCCCAACCGGTAGATGTTTACTCTACGCTTGGTACAGATGGAAAGTCTTTAGGCATGCGTCCTTTCTATGTGCATTATGTTTATACTACTACACAAAGTACATCTGCTCCCTATATTCATGACCAGTCCTATGTACCAACCGGACTAAGCAGTTCGCAATTGCCTTTTGGTTATCGTGGCTGGCCCTCAAAGGGCTATGATTCCGGAAAAGGCTGGTTTAACGGTCGAAACGTGTGCGAACCGACTGACCGTTTCTATGTGGAAATATCCTATAAACACAATTGGGTTACACCTTTGGTGCCTTGGACAGGCAGTAATCAATATATTAACCTGACAAGGCGAATACCGGGGAAAATTGAACCATTATTCTTTCAGGGAGCTCAAGTATCGCCCGGAATCTGCGTCTAAATCGGCGTAATTTCATGGCTAAGGGCTGAGAGAGGGTCGAGTTATCATGAATACAATTTTTATAACTCCTTTACTATGGAAAAGACTGAATAGAGCTATACGGCGGCGCGAAGAAGGTCAGGCTATGGTTCTTATTGCGGCTGCCGCAGTGGCAATGGTCGCAATTGTTGGTCTTTCGGTAGATGGCGGAATGTCCTATTGGGAGTCACAGAAACTCGAACGCGCGGCTGAATCGGCAGCCCTCGCAGGGGTAGTGTGGGTTCCTAGCCAACCTACAGTTGCGGATGCTCGTGGACGTTTGACTGTAGAGTCACAGGGTTACAACGCCTTTTATGAATCGGGTAACAAGCAAGCCAGTTACACCAAAGCACAGTCTCAAAGCGGAACCCCTTACCAATATGTATATTACTCCGGCACTATGCCCACTATATATTCCTATCAGGTGACACTTGGTATAAAAGTTCCCCATTATTTTATGTCTGTAATCGGCTTTGGAGATTATTATATAGAAAAGACCGCGACTGCCCAGTATGCTACCCCGGCGCGTTTGGGAGGCAGCTTCAATTATTTTGGCAGTAGCTCCTTGAAATATGATTGGATTATCCGCGATCAAGCCACTTATGGCGGAGGCGACCTTCAGGGTATAGATTACAAGGAATATTATCGTACACTCTGGAACCGTTATGTTAAGAACCGCTGCGACCAAACTAACCTACCTAACCCTTGTATAGGCGGTTTCTGGCTAAATACACAAGGACCAGAAACAAACCATTCCAGCGGGGATGCTTATTCGGCGGTAAGTGATGGCGCTACCGCAGTAACTAACTCTGGTAATAACCCCTATACCAATAGCGTAACGGTAAACGCCGGTACAGGTTATTCTGCGGGCGCATCATGTTTACGTCAAAATGATTATTCTTCATGGGCATTAACCCAGTCGTGGTGGTTTACGCTTAGTAGCGGTTGTAATTTAACATCTGTGCCGAATGTGGCAAACCAAGATCTCCACCCAGATGGGAATGGCGCTAGGGGGTTTGGCTATTCGGTGGCGGTGCAGCTTAATACGCAGGCTTTAAAGACGTACACCGGGGACCCTTATGATTCAAACGGTTATACCAGTTTCCGTGTTTCGATTTATGATGCGGCTGAAGCAGATGTTGGCGGTCAGGAAGTGTTCGGTTCCGGCGATAACTACTGGAGTCAAACTTCCGGTGCACCAAATAGTTATGGCGTTAGACCTTACAGCGGTATTTCTGGTACTGGTACTACAGCTACCCGCCAGTCTAATGCTTCTAGCCGAACTGATGATGCTTCTCTTAACTGTGTAACAACCAATTTACCGGCGGTTGGCTCTCAATCACGGTATGAAAACGGCAAACTGGTAGAGGGAGGCACGGTAAATACGGCAAATCGTTATTGCCAAAATGGAATGCGAACCCGTTTTTCACTTTATTATCCGCCTTTGTCAGATGGTACGCCTACCACTTGGCAAACTAAAGGTAGTATGGTAGCGGCTTTCGATGTTACTGAACTAACTGCCCAGAATGAGCATTGGGGTAGTACTGGTGCTGATAATAGCACCCGCTGTTACTTCGCTGATGTAAATTATCCCAATAACGCTACCCCGCAAAGCCCTGACTCAACCTTTGTTTTTGCCTGTCCGGCAGGTCAAGGGAGCGGTACGGTTGATGATATGTATTGGAATGCTTATCCTAACTCTTCTTTCCCTATAAGTTATACTAAAAGGATAACTCCGCTAAATGCTTCAGCAGTGAACGGGGTTAATAACGCCAATCAGAACCTGAATATTGACCCAAGCCAGAATTGCCGTTCGGTGGGTGACTCGCAGCTTTACAATAATAGTACCGATTATGCCAATGCTGTGGCATTGAACGGTTGGATAGACCCGCCTTATATTGGTGACCGGATTCCTTACAATATGCGCGGTTATGACCCGACATGGACTACCCGCGGCACTTATGTTCCGGTTTATACTACTCGAAATGTAACTTATAATGGCGGTTATCAGAGTTATCATGGCTGGCGTTGTTCATGGGATTTTGACACGAACAACACTTTGAATCCGGGTCCTAGCGGTGATTATACGCAACCGGGCAAAAAGGATGTTTTGCGCCAATTAGCAGAGGGCGTTAATAATAATCCTTATATGTATATCAGCGATTACGGTTATTTACCGGGTAGCGGACAACTTCAGCGCATCAAGTATGTTGACGGTCAGCGGTTGGCTGCGGCTACTAGCGATACGCCTAATGTTCGCAATGGGGTTTATCTGTTGCAAGCACAGGTATTTGGCGGCGGTGGTACTAACCGCTATGCTATCAAAGCCGAATATGATAATCCACAAACAATTCAGGGAGTGTTTACCGATGTCTCCGGTAATAGCGTAACAAAGCAGATACCGCCGGTGCCACAGGTGTATGGTATTTCTTCAATGAATATCTATGTTAACGCGATTAATACCCAAGCTGGCGCCTTGAACGTTATTTTTGACTTGGCATATATTCCTGTGGAAAACGCCGATTCGCTGGCTACGCTGGAATTGTTTGATGCCGGTGACGTTGGTATCGAAAACCTGAACGTTCAAATTCTCACTCCGTCAGGGTATGGGCAGAATTTGAAGGCGGATGGCACGGTTCCGATTGGTACAGCTTTGGCGGCACGTGCTGTGGCTTGTCCGATGGAATATATTGGCGTACCTTCGATTGGTTGCGCTTACGGTTCGCTTTCGGTCACGAGTACCGCGATTAAGACGGGCGGGTCTTTCTTTAACGATCAATGGCTGTTCTTAATCTTTAGAGTACCCTCATCTACACAATATGATGCGTGGGGAACGACCTGTAATCTGCAATTTGTACCGGATTTCTTGTGCAACTATTTCCAAGTTAACTACTTGCTTAATGGTAGTGCCGGTTTGTCGGCATCCGATACGACAACTTGGCAGTTGAATATCAGGAACCAACCGGTACGTTTGATACAATAAATCTGTGTTTGAGGCTGGAGTCTGAACCTGAGAAAATCAGGCGCGATTCCTGCCTTGCTTTAACAGCTTAGATATTTTTCTGATTTCTGCTCCCTTTCTTGATAGGGGGGTTGTGAGCTTTGTACGGTGAACAGGGTATAAATACTTTGCGGCAGTAGTAAATTTCATCTTGCATTATTATATTTTTATTTGCAGTAAAACTCAGCCGCAAAGATAGAAAGGGTACAGAATACAATGACACCGCGAGCGATGTGCCGCGTTATCCTTGCTGCGATGATGCTTTTGGTGCCGCTTCTATCGGAGTGCTTCTCACCAGCGCAAGTTTGGGGTGCGGGCTGGCAGGCGAATTTTGCTCCTGCTAGTACGACTCCTTCCGGTACTAGCTCAGGACCTATTCTGAATTCATCTAATGGTGGCTGTGATTTTGACCCAAATAACCCTCAAAACGGCGGTATTTTTGGCAATGCAAATTTAGGTGGTGGCGCTCAAGTTGATGGTGTTCAAGTAGATTTGCTGAATGCTATCACCGGTCAGGTAATTCTAACAACTACGACCCAACTTCCTACAGGCTATGTTTTCCCAATTTTTTATTTTGGTTCTAGTATCCCATTTCCTTTGAATTACAAGGTAAGATTTAATAGCAACGGATATAATAATAGAGGCGTTGTATATTATCCGAACTCCCCTACCTTTGAGGGAGCGGATACACTTTCGTTTGTTGACCAAGCAACCTGCCAGATGATTGATTTGGATACGGGTACTACGTTACCATTATTAGGTTCTGGTGTAAGCCAAACCCTTTATACACCGGGTTCGGTAGTGGGGCGTTTGTTGGTGCGTAACAGTGGCAACCCCATTACCACCGGAGTTCCTATAAGTTCTGCCGCGGTTATTCTGGTGAAGGGTTTAGTAACCCAGACAAATGTGCCGGATATTACATCGGGTATTGTGACAACCTCTAATACCGATGCACACGGCAACTTTATAATTGACCGCAATAGTATTGCTTCTGTAGCCAATGGCACTTCTTTATTTATAAAATTTTCCTTGCAAAATTATACCACTAACTGGTATGGTAGCTATACTCCACCGGTGGACTCGGTGACGGATGCGAATCCAACTACTTTTTCTCCTTTAGAACTATCGAGCTTGGTTAGCGTTATTTTAACCAGTACCATCGATTATAGCGAGACTTATTACCCGCCCGGCGCGCAAAGTTCCGGCAGTATTATTCTGGGGCAGATGACTGCTGATAGACATATACAAGGAACGGTCTATCAACCCAATGGCACTACTCCTACTACGGGAGGCAGGGTGGAAGCGTGGGCTAATGGAAATCTTGCTTCCACCGCCGATATAGCTGCTAATGGCACGTATGACATCGGAAAGCTCGCGCCTTACGTTGGGTACAAGCTCAAGTTCTATCCGCCTACAGGTGCGCCTTACGTCAGCACTTGGTATCATGACCCTGCACCTACGCTAACTTACGCTCGTAATATAACTAATGCTACCCCTATTACTCCAACAGTTGGTACCTTGACAATAACGGGCAAAGATGGGGAGTTTATAAAAGGGGGAAATCTTACTGGTACTATAGCGTTGGAGAGCGGCGGTCCCACTACCTCTAATATTATAGTAGAGGTGTTTGACGGCAGTGTTCCGATAACTCAAGCTGCGGTATTAACCTCTACTGTTGTCAATATTACTACGGGTTCGAATACTTATACTATACCGGGCATTCTGGAAAACAGCACATATAATAATCCCGGCGCTTCTTACAGGGTCAGATTCCGCTCGACCGATTACCCTACTCCCTTTATACAGGGATGGTATGCCACTGCGGGCGGCTTAGTAGTTGCAGACCCAACTCTGGCAGTGGCGCAATCTTTCACTACTGAACCGCCTACCGATGTTCCTTTAGATTTTTCGGTAACAATACCGCGAGGTAATATTATTCAGGGTACAATTTCGCCTAGTTCGGGTGCTTTCGATGGCTCTCCGACTCTAACTGTTTATAACGGGACGATTGCTGTTCAGACTATCCAAGTGACCGGCGCGGGACCTTCTTACAGCTATTTTACCAGCCCTTTGCCGAATGGTTCTTATACGGTGCATGTTACTCCTCCTCCTCCGATTGTGGGGCATTCCGGCTATCGTAGCGGTTACTTCGGGCAGAGCGGTAGCGGAAACTGGGTGGCTACTGCTGCACAGGCTACTGCAATCACCATTCTCGGTACATCGGTGAACTCGGTTAATATCGTAATGCCGTTGGGTGTAGGGCTGGATGTGGTGGTGCGAACTCCTGATATAACAGGTACTAGTTACACAGCGTATGGCGCGGTGGAGGTTCGGGTATTGGATACCAGCCAAGCCCAGCCCTATCCGATTATTGCTTCAGCCCAGACTGGATTTACTGACGGTATTGCCAGTTTCCGTTCGCTGGCAGCGGGTACTTATGGTCTGTTGGTTTTACCGCCGGGTAACGGCGCTCCTAAATTTATTCCCAATATTACATTGACTTCAGGTATTATTACTGAAACTGTAACAGTTGAGCGTGCCGCTTTTATCACGGGGGTATTAAGCAATAGCGATACTTCACCCTATGATTTCGGTACGGTGGCTTCTCCCAATATTACAATACAAGCTTACAATACCAACAACAACCTAGCAGAAATTACGCTGCAACTCACCAGTTTGATTCATAACAGTGATAACAGCTATACCTATATTGCCAAGCTGGTGGGCGGAAGTTACAAGTTGAAATTTACGCCCACATCAACGTACTTGCCGCAATGGTACCACCTTAAATATAACCGTGATACGGGCGGGGCAGATTTGCTGACGGTTAGCCCCGACCTGAGCTATAATAATATTAGCGCGACTTTCTTTCCGGGCGGGGCATTTAGGGCGCTGGTGGTAGATGCGGATAATAATGATGCGCCACTTTCGGGAGTGACGATGAATGTTTATTCTACCAATACACCCACCAGCACGCCTATAGACTTTGGCGGAGATAATAAATCTAATAGTGAAGGCTATGTAACGCACAAGCCTCAAACTGCCGGGAGCTACTATTTAGGCTTTAGTTATCCCAATAAGCAGACGATATTTTACTCAAACAAGATTACAATTACGGATGCCACTAGCCAACCAATCACTGCCGGTCAATATACCGCTTTGACGGTGAAAATGTCGTCACCGCTTACTATCACCGGAATTATCACCTTCCCTACGCCCGTTCTGGCAGGCGGTCAAGTATTGGTAAAAGCGTGGCGAGCCGATACTTCTGAATATGTGGGTATGGTTGTAGTACCTATAAATACCTCTACTACCCAACTAAATTATTCCCTGACTGTGCCGGCTGCCCAATATAAAATCGAGTTTGACTATTATTCAGTTTCCTCTAACTCTTCGCCAACCCAAATTGGCTATTATAGTCAGGTGACCAGCTTTTTAAATGCTGATCCGATACCGGCGGTTACACCTACTACACCAAGCTCTATTTCTGGTATTGACCATATTTTCACGACAGTGCCATGTGCTATTGATGGATATACGCCCGGAACATCTACTACCACCAGTGTAAACATTAATTTCCATACCACTTGTGTTGATACTAGCAGCCATGTGACATGGAGTACAGTACCGGGAAGTGTCGGTACAACCTTTGCAGGGCCTTCAGGTGTTCTGGATCATAATGTGACTATTACGGGCTTGCTGCCTAATACTACATATTACCTGAAGCCCTACAGCACTCCGTTGGGTGGCGGAAGCGAAGTCTCGTATTCCAGCGAGATTGTGGCGCGTACATCTGCGGACGGCAAGGCATGGTATTTTGCTGCCGGAAATACCGAGAATTCGGCTGCCAATAAAACCGATGAAGTGTTGCATATTTTGAACACGCATAGTATCAGTACCACTACCGGGCTGATTTCGGTGTACGGCACAAACGGCTTGCTAGGCACGCAGTCCTTTACTGTAACACCCACTACAGCGATTACTGTAAGCGTCAACGGGATTTCAGGTGTAGCAGCTGGAACTGAGCATTCTACGGTAGTTACGGTTACGTCCGGTAGCCCGGATGTACTGGTAGAGCGTTCGCTATATACCAACCGCAGTTTGCTAACCGGCGCTACCACTAATGGCGGTTATACTATTGCGGGCGTAACAGCGCCGAGTAACACTTGGTATTTCCCGGAGGCGAATAAGACAAGCGAGCAGTATTTTACGATTTTTAATCCGAATGTGATAACGGGTTGTTTTAGCATAAGATATTACAATGATGGTACTGGTGGCATAGGTCGTACTATATCAGGAAAAACGATACCGCCAAATTCGCGCTTGCGCTTCTCCACACAAGACCTGACTTACGGAGCGTCTGTTGCTGTAACCTCGCTTTTCGGGGTTGTTATAGCATCAAGCAGTGCTTCCGGTTGTATGCAAGTGCCGTTGGTGGTGGAGCAGGAATTGTATTCTTACACTATCACCAATAATGGCGCTCGCAAAGGGGTTAGCGGTATTTTTGGCTTAAGTGCGCCGCAAACTAGCTGGAACTTTGCCGATGGTATGAATGGGGCGATGGATTATGAAACCTACTCTTTCCTTAATACTACCAACAATCCGGTTGTAATCACGCTCACCAATCAGCTTGAAAGTGCGCCGGGTATTCTTTCCTCACCTGTGATAACAACAATTCCGGCAGGAGCGCATTTGGCTGTGAGGATAACCAACCCAAATTCGAATCAGCCGGGTAGAAATTATGGCTTTAGCGTGCAGATACAAGCCAGCGCAAAAATTGTGGTGGGGCGTTATGCTACCTATATGATATTGCCTTTACAAGGCTGGGACGGTATTATCGCAGAACAAGGTAATAGCCGGACTGCTACACGTTGGTTGTTTGCGGGGGGTGATACTCTACAGAATCCCGGTACCAAGATGTCGAGCCTGACCTATGTAATTGCAAATAATAATTCGTCACAGGTTGCAAATGTGACGTTGAAATACTACGATTCAAGCGGGTCAATTACCTCTAAAACGCTGACGGTTGGCGCGAACCAGCGAGTTTCGGTAAATGCCGCTTCAATCTCAGGCTCACAAGCGGGCTTTGGCGCGGGTAAGAGTATTGTGGCGGTGCAGGTGGAATCGAATATATCGGTTTCAGCCGAGCGAATCTTTTATTGGAACTATAACGGCTGGGTAGGCGGTAATATTTCGTTTGGATATATTCCGCCCGGATTTTAGGAGTACGCAGTAATATTGTGCAGGCGTGGGTCGGTTTTACACTGACCCTTTTTCATCCTCACACAGGGTACATATCCCGCTTGGTTGCTGTATCCGGGTTTGACATGGAGTAGTAACAGGGTTTATGTTATCGCTCTAAGAACTGGAACTTATTATGACAGGGAAACAGCATGAAAATAGGGCGGAGACGATTTCTACAGATGGCAGCAATGGTTATCACTGCCGGAAGCTTTCTCGAGGCGTGCGGGGATGAGCCGACTGCTACCAATAAAACTACTACCACCACTCTGGCGGATTCTCCCGCTACAATTCCGGCTGTTCGTTCCGGTACAGTTCCTGCCTTTACGCCTACGCCCACCGCTCCTGAAAAACCCGAAGAAATAGCGGGAAATTTTCTCAAGGCGTGGGAGGCGCAACGCTACGAGGAGATGTACGCGCTACTTTCGGTTTCGGCGCGTGGCTATATTGAGCGCGATAAATTTGTTGCCCGCTATACCAATATTGCAGCGGAGGCAACTCTTTCCAATTTACAGACGAAATTGGGAAGCGCAAAGCCGCCCGCTAAGCCGAATGACCCATATGGGTTTAATTTCACCGCAAACTTTAAAACTATCCGAGCAGGGGATTTTTCCCAGCAAAATACTTTGCAACTGGTACAGGACGATAACCGTTGGCGGATAGATTGGCAACCCACCAATATTTTTTCAGGGCTGGCAACCGGAAATCTGGTACGTATGATTCCGTTAAATCCTAAGCGCGGGGTAATTTCTGACCGTTCGCTGCAACCGTTGGCAAAAGCCGGAGTTTTTTACACGGTTTTTGTAGTACCCGGTAAAATCGAAAATGAGCAGCAATTACTGGATACTTTGAGCCAGAGTCTTGCTATGGATAAGACCGTAATTAAGGATTTGTACAAGAACGGGCAACCGGATTGGCGCATGGATATAAAACGGCTGCCGGGCAGTACGCCGCAAACTATCTTGAATACTTTGCAAGCAGTCAAGGGTGTGGGCATAGCTGAGACGGAAGATAGGTTATATCCGGCAGGCAATACTGCTGCCCAAACGCTGGGTTATCTTTCGTCAGTTAACGCCGAGGAATTGACTAAGCTGGCAGCTAAAGGTTATCGAGAAGATGACCAAATCGGACGGGCGGGGGTTGAGGCTTGGGCAGAAGAATTGCTTGCCGGGGATAAGGGCGGCAAGCTGACCATCATTACACCGGACGGTGGTATCTCTGAGAAACTAGCGGAGAAAGCTTCGGTTGACGGTTCTAATCTGGCGCTAAATCTCGACTTGACCATTCAAAAGAACGCCGAGCGGATTTTGGGCGATAAGGTTGGTAGTATTGTGGTGCTGGATGTAAACGATGGTTCTACGCTTGCGCTTGCTTGCAACCCGCGCTATGACCCGAACGGGTTTATTCTGGGGTTGAGCGGTAGCCAGTTTAAAGCGTTGAATGATGACCCGCGTCATCCTTTCCAGAATCGCCCAGTAACAGGTTTGCTTCCTCCCGGTTCGACTTTCAAGGTTATTACGATGGCGGCGGCTTTGGAAAGACTTGGAATGAAGCCCGATGACCGCTTTACCTGCACCGGACATTGGACGGGGCTGGGAGAGCAATTTGCCAAAGATTGTTATCTTAAAACCGGGCATGGCAATATTACGCTCTATCAAGGGTTGGTACAATCGTGTGATGTGGTGTTTTACGAACTTGGCAAAAAGCTGGATGAAACCGATCCATTGTTATTGCCGGCAATAACCAAAGGTTTCGGGTTAGGTTCTTCCACCGGACTGTTAGGCTTGACCGATTCGCCCGGACAGGTTCCAGACCCGCAATGGAAAAAGGACAATCTTCAGCAAGCTTGGGTGCGAGGCGATGCGGTAAATCTTGGCATTGGGCAGGGTTATCTACTGGTTACACCGCTTCAAATGGCGGCTTTGTATGCCGCTATCGGTAATGGCGGGCAAATCCCCGTGCCGCGTTTGGCAGCGCGTATCGAGAAAGGCGCAAATTCGCAAGCCTACCCTGCTAAGGTTAAGCAGAAGTTGCCGATTTCGCCTGTCAACCTCGATATAATTCGCCGCGCCTTGGCAGATGTGACAATATCAGGTACTGGGGCGCAGGCTTTTGCGGGTTCGCGAGTAAGGGTAGCAGGCAAAACCGGTACGGCGGAAAGCGGTAAGGAGACACCCCACGCTTGGTTCTGCTGCTACGCGCCTACCGATAAGCCCAAATATGCGGTGGTGATTGCATTGGAAGAAGCGGGCTTTGGCAATGAAAAAGCCGCTCCGTTAGCGCGTCAGCTTATAGATACGCTGTCGTTTTAGGTGGCATCAAACGGAGGTAGCGCGAATAAGCCTTTTGTACCTTGTCATTATGGCAAGAGGTTAGTATAGTAAGAAAGAAATGAGTGGTAAAATTTACTTTTCTAAGGCTATGAGGATTGCATATGAGGCAGAAAAAACTAACAATTATTATTGTAAGCTTGCTGGCGCTGGCGTTGGTTAATTTACCTTATATTATTGCTTTTTTCCGTCGGAAGAATAATACTGAACGCATAGTAATACCAAGTCCGCCTTATTACCCTGAAGACCAATCCGGCGCATATCAAACTCCCGGTGAGGTCAAGGTGATTGGTCATAAAAATAAATAATAGGCTAGAGGTGAGCGGGGCGGATACAAAGTATTACCCACGCTCTTTTTTGTTTTAACCCTTTCGCCCCTGCTCAATTGCCTGTAAAAGTTTTTCGGGCTGTTGTGAACCGAGCAGAATCTTTTTACCGTTCACCAGTTCCAACAATACTCCCCGATTGCCTGTGACGTTATAGGCAATGCTTCCCTTGCCAAGTCGTATTCCCCAACCGCCATACTCGCGTAGCGGATGATACTGGCGCAACTGTGCTGCTGCCAGTTCGTCAAACTGAACTTGCCGAAACCTAAATTGCAAAGAAGTAAAGCGATAGTAGATACCATCCCCACGCACTTCAATTATCAGACGGTTTGACAGGAAGAAATAAGGGAAAGCAATCCCGAATATAAGCCATAAAGCTACCAGTATGAAATCGGGTACTGGTTTGCTGCCAAATTTGATACCAAGAACCATTTGTACAAATGCCATTACCCACATCATTGCTGCAATTGCGCCTAATAATAACCAAATCCACCATTGCATAAAGCGTTGCACTTCACAGAATTTTACGGGATTATCCCCTGTTTTAATATTGCTCGCCATTGCATTTTACTCCACAAAAATTTTCAAAGTCCCGCTAATATCTATTATAACCCTGCTAGTAAATATAAAATCCCGGATATTCCTATAACTTCACGACTTCATGCAGCAATATTGCGAATTTTGTAACTAATGTATATAATGGGGCTTCTTACAGAAGCAGTTCTCTGGAGATTTCCCACAAAATTACACTAAATTCATTATTGGCTTCAACGCAGATGCCTGTACTATGGGATTATCAAACCTTGCAGGTTTATCGGTGGCGTTTTTGCACAATAATCAAATTACGAATTGCATATAGTGGCTACCCGTAAGATAATATGCCACTATTAATTATATTTGGCTGAAAATTTTATAGATAGGTATTTAAAATGTCTGAGCAAATAACGCTCACTATTGACGGCAAAAAGGTGTCTGCTGACAAAGGCGCAACTATCTGGCAAGCTGCTAAAGATGCCGGAATCTTTGTTCCTATATATTGCTACCATCCAAAAATGCCGCCTTTGGGCGCATGTCGTATCTGTCTGGTGGAAGTTGAGAAAATGCCCAAGCCCATGGCTGCCTGTACTACGCAGGTATCGGAGGGTATGGTGGTTCTCACCGAAAGCAAACTTGCCAACGATGCCCGTTCCGGTGTGATGGAATTTTTGCTAATCAATCACCCCTTGGATTGCCCAATTTGCGACAAGGGCGGCGAATGCGATTTGCAAAATTACGCGGTTGATTTTGGGCAGAGTACAGGTCGCTTTCGCGAACAGAAACGCCACCTTGATAAGGCGGTAGAGCTTGGTCCTACCATTGCGCTGGATCGGGAACGCTGTATTATGTGCCAACGTTGCGCCCGTTTTTCGCAATTGGTGGTGCAGGATGAAGGCTTGCTTATTACCGAACGAGGCGCGAAAGCCGAAATTTCCACTGTTCCCGGCAAGCCCTACGACTCTCAATTTTCGGGCAATGCTGTCGAGATGTGTCCGGTGGGGGCGCTTACCGCCCGTACTTACCGCTTTAAAGCTCGTCCGTGGGAGTTGCGCCACTCTGCCAGCGTTTGTACCCATTGCTCGGTCGGTTGTAACCTCATTATTGATACTCGTCTCAGTCGTGAGGTAGTGCGCTTCGTAAGCCGCGAAAATGAAGCAGTTGATGATGGCTGGTTGTGCGATAGGGGACGCTATGGCTATGGCTTTATTCATAATAGCGAGCGACTCAAATCTCCTCAGTTGCGAAACGCCAACGGAAAGCTGGAATCGGTAACATGGCAACAAGCCTTTGATTACATTGCCAAACGTTTGGGTGAGATTATCACAGCAAATGGGGCGCAAGCGGTGGCGGTACTGCCCGGTTCCCATGCTACCAACGAGGAGATTTTCACCTTGCAGCGTTTCGCTTTTGAAACTATTGGTACGGATAAGCTGGTTTATCGCGGCGGAAATTTCGGGAAATATGCGATTGCTGACCTTCCCCAATATTTGACCGCTACCATTGCCGGAATGGAAAAAGCCCGCGCAATTCTGGTGGTAGGGGCGGACATTAGCGTACGACAGCCCATTTTGGAACTACGTTTGAAAAAGGCGCATCGCAACGGCACTAAGTTGCTATTTCTAGGTGGGAATCCCGGTGCGCTTAGCCGGTTTGCCGCTAAAATTGAGCCAGTCGAAGCCGGAAAATTGGCGAAGACAATAGAGCAATTATTACGCGAGCCTGATTCGGGTATAATGTCCACGCTCAAGGCGGCAGGTGAGGTGGCAATCTGGTTTGATGAAGCCGATACCCTTGCGCCCGGTAACGAAAAGCTGTTTGAAGCGCTGGTGCAACTGGCAAAAGCAACCGGGAGTTTTGGCAAACTTGGTGTGGGTTTGGGGGCGCTTTCTCAGGATAACAACAGTGTGGGAGCGCGTAATATCTCCGCCATCGCCAAAAGCAGTTTGAGCTATAGCGGTTTCTTGAAGGGCGAAGGTAATTTGAAAGCCGCGCTGGTGATGGGTACAAACCCTCTAACTGACATACCATTGTACGGGGGCAAGTTGGAAAGCCTAACTGGACTGGAATTGCTGGTAGCGCTGGATATGTTTATGAGCGAGACGGCACAATTGGCGCATGTGGTTTTACCGACTGCCAGTTTTGCCGAAATCGAAGGCACTTTTACCAATCTGGAAGGGCGAGTGCAGAAAATTGAGCCTGCTATCCCGCCGATTAGCGGAGCTGCGCCCAATATAGCGATAATATACGAAATGTCGTCACGTTTGGGTAAGGCACTACCTGCGTTGAGTATTACGAACATTTTTGGCGAGCTTACAAAGAAAGTCCCTGCCTTTGCCGGATTAAATTATGAGGCACTTGGTGAGCAGGGCGTAATTAGCGGGCGGGCTGAACTCGCTTCCACATCCTTGTAGCAGGGAGACCTGAATGAGTTGGACTGATTTTCTGCAATTTGCGATAAAAGCCTTTATTCTTACAGCCGTATTGCTGGGAGCGTTCGCTTATATGACCTTGTTTGAGCGCAAGGTGATAGCGCGTATGCAGAACCGCTATGGTCCAAACCGGGTGGGACCTTTTGGTACGCTACAGCCGATTGCAGACGGGGTGAAACTGGTATTTAAAGAACACATCGTTCCTAAAAAAGCGCAACGCCCGCTCTATGATATTGCGCCTATGTTGTCGCTGATAGTGGCAATTACCGCTTATGCTGTGATACCGCTCGGTCCCGCATCGCTAGAAATATTCGGGGCAAAATTTTGGGTAGCAGATATTAACATTGGTATCCTGTTTATCCTCTCGATTTCTTCGCTGGCGGTGTATGGGATTACGCTTGGAGGTTGGAGTAGCGGCAATAAATATTCGCTGATGGGGGCGATTCGTTCAACGGCACAAATAATCAGTTATGAATTGAGTTTGGGCTTGAGTTTGCTAGGCGTTATAATCCTTGCATCCTCGCTTCGCATGAATGACATTGTGGAATCACAAAAAACGGTCTGGTTTGTATTCCTACAAGTTCCAGCCTTTATCATCTACTGTATCGGGGCAGTGGCGGAAGTAAACCGCGCTCCCTTTGACCTGCCAGAAGCGGAACAAGAACTGGTTGCAGGTTATCACACCGAATACGGCGGGATGCGCTTTGCCATGTATTTTGCGGCAGAATATATCAATATGGTCACGGTTAGCAGCATTGCCACCACAATGTTTCTGGGAGGTTGGCAACCGCCGCTATGGTTCTTGCCGGTTGAGTTAGGACCGTTGTGGTTTGTGCTGAAAGTGCTGTTATTTCTTTTTGGCTTTGTATGGTTGCGTGCCACCTTACCGCGTTTGAAATATGATCGCCTGATGCAAGTGGGCTGGAAATGGCTGTTGCCGCTGGCGGTTTTGAACCTAGTAATTACCAGTATAGTGGTGGCGCTGGTTTCTTAAGTTATACAAGTTTTAGGATATAACCTGAAACTCTCAAATAAAAGGTGTTGTAATGGCGAATCCGTTTAAAGCTACGGGTAATACCTTTAAAGGTATGGGTGTTACCCTCAAGAATATCTTTCATAAACCGCTTACGGTGCAGTACCCGGAACATATGCGTAAGTTGCCGCCCCGTGAGCGTGGCAGACATGTGTTGCACCGCTATGAAAACGGTTTGGAACGTTGTATCGCTTGTATGCTTTGCAGCGGAACTTGTCCGGCGGATGCGATTTATATTGAGCCGGAAGAAAATGATCCAACACAGCCGGTTTCGTTTGGCGAAAGGCATGCGCGGGTCTTCCAGATAGATATACTGCGCTGCATTTTCTGCGGGTATTGTCAGGCAGCTTGCCCAACCGGTGCTATAACTCTGGAAAGCAATAATTTACTTGTCAGCTACACTCGCGAAAAGATGCTTTATAACAAGGAAGACCTTATAGAACCTAAAGGGACAGCCACCAGAGGGGCGGCTTTGGCGTGGGAGGCTACGCCACCTCCCGAAGCTAGGGCGTTAATCCCCGATTTTCAAGGACTATTCGATGGCTGGCGCACTACTGCGGCGGCGGTTGGCAAGGGAGACCTTGTGCCGGAAGCGTCCGGTCAAGTAGATACTCCCAAGCCGCTACGCAAGCAAGCCTCGCTCATTCCACCGGGTCAGGCTGTGCCAAAGAGTTTGCCGGGACAAAGGGAGGAAGAATAACTTAGAATGGAACAGGTTGTTCTGTTATTGATAGGTGTTTTGGCAGTCGGTTCCGCGTTGGGGGTAGTCTTGATGCCAAACGCGGTTTACAGTGCGATGATGTTGCTGCTGAACTTGCTGAGTCTGGCAACGCTTTTCCTGTTGTTGCACGCCCAATTTATGTTTGCGGCTCAACTGATTATATATGCGGGCGCGATTCTGGTATTATTCCTTTTCGTGGTAACACTGCTCAACCCGGAAGGCGAATATATTTTTAGAGACAAGCGGCGTATGCAACGTGCTGCCACTATCAGCTTCGGGCTGTTTCTAGGAGCAATGTTGGTGGGAGCGTTTCTGGCGGCTTTCAATAAAACACAGCCTGTTTTTGTGCCTACAGATGGCACAAACGGTTCGTTTGGCTCGGTGGAAGCCTTCGGTATAGACTTGTTCACCCGCTTTCTGTTGCCGTTTGAATTAACGTCGCTGGTGTTGCTGGTCGCGTTAATCGGCGCAGTGGTACTCGGGAAAAGAAAGTAAATCCTGATGAGTGATGTAACATTCGGGCTGCTGATTAGCGCGGTAATTTTTGCGGTGGGGGCTATGGGTGTGTTGCTACGCCGTAACCCACTGGTACAGTTTATGTCTATCGAACTGATGCTGAACGCTGTAAATCTCGCGCTTATCAGTTTTTCTGCCAGCCTCGGCACCGAAGAGGGGCATGTCTTTGTGTTGATGGTGCTGACTGTCGCGGCGGCAGAAGCAGTAATCGGTTTAGGAATTATTGTAGGATTGTTCCGCAAGCGCAACCGGATTGATGTGGATGATGTCCACTCGATGGATGGGTAGATAAGCGGCGCTTCTGGGAGGATTTTGTGGCTGAAGCTATCGGGTTGGTAGTGCTATTTCCCCTCTTGGGCTTTCTGGCGATTGCCCTGCTGGGAAATTCTTTAAGTGAAAAAGGGGCGGCATATCTGGCATGTGCGGCGGTGGGCTTTGCCTTTCTCTCTGCGCTGGCATCTGTCCCCGCTGTTTATGACCCTAAAGATGTATTTTTATATACATGGACACAAGCGGGAAACTGGAAATTCAGTTTTGGCTTGCTGGCAGACCCGCTCTCGGTCTTTATGTGTCTAATCGTGACTGGAGTCGGCTTCCTCATTCACCTCTATTCCATCGGCTATATGACCGGGGAACACGGCGAACCGGAAGCCGATTATCGCCGTTTCTTCGCTTACATGAACCTGTTCGTATTCTCGATGCTACTGCTGGTAACAAGCAATAACTTTATATTCCTGCTGGTAGGTTGGGCAGGAGTAGGTTTAAGCTCGTTTTTGCTCATCGGTTTCTATAAGGATAAGCCGAGTGCGGTTAAAGCGGCGCGTAAAGCGTTGGTGATGAATACCATCGGTGATGTTGGCTTGTTGCTGGGCATCTTCGTGATAATCCTTAATACGGGAGCGGTTAATTATTACCACGCTTTTCGGGGGGCTGAATTTGCCTCCGATGGTGGCTGGCGCGATATTGCGTCAATTCTGCTGCTGATTGCGGCGGTGGCGAAATCGGCGCAATTGCCTTTGCATACGTGGCTTCCCGATGCGATGGAAGGTCCAACCCCTGTTTCGGCTCTTATACACGCCGCAACTATGGTTACAGCAGGGGTTTATCTGATTACGCGGGCGCATCCTATCTTTGCCTATTCTGAGGTGGCGTTGATAGCTATACCTGTAATAGGAGCGGCTTCAGCCTTTTATGCTGCCACTTGCGCTATCATCCAGACTGACATTAAACGAGTGCTGGCATATTCAACTATGAGTCAGCTAGGCTATATGTTTATGGCGGCGGGCGCGGGCGCATACGAAGCGGCGATGTTCCACCTGCTCACCCACGCTTTTTTCAAGGCATTACTGTTTCTTTCGGCGGGCGCGGTTATTCACGCCATCGGGGGCGAGCAAGGTATTCGCAACATGGGCGGGCTTGGCAAGCAATTGCCGCTGGCACGTTGGACTTTCTTAATCGGTGCGTTGGCTATCAGCGGTATCCCGGTGTTTAGCGGCTTTTTCAGCAAAGAGGCAATTTTCGCCGCTTTCCCCCTGTTTGGCGGGAAAGAAGCGCAAGTGGGCTTTGGCTTAAACGAAACCGGACATATTATACTTGGTTGGGTGGCTTTGCTGGTGGCAGTAATGACCGCCGCTTACATGTTCCGGTTGTACTTTCTGGTGTTCAGCGGACCGAAAGCAAAGAGCTACCAGACGCACGAATCCCCGCTAACAATGAAATTGCCCCTAATGGTACTTGGCGCATTGTCGGTGGTGGGAGGTTTTGTGTATGTGCCGGGCGCGTATAATTTGCTGGAAAAATGGTTTGAAAAGGCGCACGAATATGTACAAACTACGCCTACGCGCTGGCTCATTATCCCTTACGAGACAATCGAGTGGACAAACCTCATCGGTGCGGTTGGCGCGGCGATAATCGGTTGGTTTATAGCTTACGGGATTTTCGGGAGAGCGGAACGGGTTGCTCCATCGGATGAAGTAAAGGGCTTTGCCGCTTTTCTGCAAAACGGCTGGTATCTCGACAAACTCTATTACGCGGTGGTGGCTACTCCGGTGGTGTGGGTGAGCAAGTTACTCACCAAACAGGCGGATAAGGATGTAGCGGAAGCGTTGGATTGGGGCATCGGTGGCAGCCTGTGGGCGAGTAGTAAGCTAATCCGAAAAACTGAAACAGGCTATGTAAGAAACTACGCGCTGGGAATTTTGGTAGGCGCGGTGGCGTTGCTGGCATATGTGCTGGTAGCGGCGATACAGCGGTGAAATAAATAATGAGCGATTTTCCTTTACTTAGTTTAATAATATTCCTGCCATTGTTGGGCGCATTGTTGTTGTTGGTGTTGCGGTTGCCTCAAAAAGCCTCCTATTGGTTGAGCGTAGTGTGGTCGCTGGTAGTGTTTGTGATAGCGGTAGGTCTGCTACTGAACTTTGCGGACGGCTCGACCTCCGGCTTTGCCTTTACCGAAAAGCTGGAATGGCTCAAACCGTTGGGCATGAACTATCAGGTTGCGGTGGACTCAATAAGCGCGTGGCTTATAGCCTTAACCGCATTTGTGAGTCTGGTAGCGGCTTTCAGCGCCCGTGAAATACAAGGTCGTCACAACTATTTCCGAGCTTGGCTGCTGACCCTTGAAACCGGGATTCTGGGCGTTTTTGCTGCTACCAACCTGCTCAATTTCTATGTTTTCTGGGAAGTGATGTTGATACCGGCATACTTCCTGATTGGGCGTTGGGGCATCACTCGTGAGCGGGTGAAAAGCGCGATACGCTTCGTAATATATACGCTGGTTGGTAGCTTGCTGATGCTGGTAGCGATGCTGGCGTTGGCTTTCCTAACCGTTCCGGCGGGTGGGCAACCTTCTCTTGATTTGCTGGTATTGAAAGAGCGCATCGGCGGGTTGGATCGCAGCACGCAGGAATGGCTGTTTCTGGCTTTCGCGGCTGCTTTCGCCGTAAAAGTTCCGCTGTTTCCGTTGCAAGCGTGGCAACCGGACGCTTATGCCGAATCGCCCACTCCGGTAACAATTGTGCTGGCAGGGGTAATGAGCAAAACCGGAACATACGGTTTCTTGCGTTTTGGTATATTTCTGTTTCCGACAGCTTCGCAGACTTTCGCGCCTTTAATCTGTATTCTCGCCCTTGCAAGTATTATCTATGGGGCGTTGGCGGCGCTAGGACAAACCGACCTGAAGCGTTTGCTGGCTTACAGTAGTCTCAGCCATACTGGTTTCATAGTGCTAGGATTATTCGCTCTGAACAATCAGGGAATAAACGGCGCGGTGTTGCAAATGATTAATCATGGCATTACCACTCCCGCACTGTTTTTGGCGGCAACCGCTCTTTCCAATCGCACCGGCACTACCGAATTGGCGGGGATGGCAGGCTTGCAAAGTCGCATGCCCCGACTGGCAGCGTTATTCCTGATTTTGAGCCTTGCCTCGCTGGGTTTGCCCGGCTTGAACCAATTTGCGGGTGAGTTCCTGATATTGGGGGGGGCATGGCAAGCTTCGACGTGGTATGCGGTAATCGGCGCGGTGGGTGTAGTGTTGGCGGCGTGGTATAGCATCAGACTATTCCAGCTAATCTGGCACGGACCCCGCGCTGAGAATGAATCTCCGGCGTTGGCAAAAGTGCTGGATATGCGCCCGGTTGAGTACCTAGTGTTTGTGCCGCTGGTAGCCTTGATTGTGTTGCTTGGGCTTGCGCCGGCACTGGTGACAAGTATTTTCGACGGTAGCGTAAGCACGCTGCTTAAATAAGCTTATTATTTCAGAAAATTATATTATGGGATTGTCTGCAATTAACGTACTGTATCAGGTAAAAATAGATAAAGCCGAACTGGATAAACTGAGTCAAATCGAGTGGGGCGCGTTATTGCCCGCATGGATTGTGTCGGGCGGTATCTTGCTGATATTGCTGGCTGACTTGATATTGCCGAAATCGCAGAAAAATGCGTTGGTAATACTCAGCTTTACCACGTTGGTGGCGGCTATTGTAAGCGCGTTCACCTTGATGGATAACAAAGCATCAGCGTTTCAGGGTATGGTAGCGGCGGATGATTTGAGCCGCTATATGGCTGTTCTTATATTCGGCGCAGGGGCGCTGGTAATTTTGGCATCGCCTGATTACTTTTCCCGTATCGGGGTTGAGGCACGCAGCGAATATTACGCGCTGATGCTGGCAACCGTAACAGGGATGTGGCTGCTGACAGTTTCCCTCAATCTGATGGTTTTCTTTGTGGCGTTGGAACTATTCTCGCTGGCGTTGTATGTGTTGGCGGGTTTTTTGCCGCGCAGTTTGCGTGGTCACGAAGCGGGGTTTAAATATTTCTTGCTTAGTAGCTTTGCCACCGCTTTTATGCTATACGGTATGGCGTTGTTATTCGGCGTTTCCGGTACTACTCAATTTAATGGTATCGCTGCCTATTTCACCAAAAATGGAGTCAGTGGCGATTATGGCATATTAGCGTTGGTGGGCTTGGGAATGCTTTCGGTGGGCTTTGCTTTCAAGGTTTCCGCCGTACCTTTTCACATGTGGACACCAGACGTTTATGAAGGTTCTCCTACTCCCGTGACCGCTTTAATGGCGGTAGGCACTAAAGCCGCGATTATTGCCGCCTTCTTGCGGGTCTTTACCGGAATGCTGGAGCCTATAAAGTTGCAATGGCAGCCGATTATCTTTGTGCTGGCAATCCTGACAATGATTGTTGGTAACCTGATGGCACTCTCACAACAAAGCGTAAAACGTTTGCTGGCTTATTCGGCAATTGCTCAAGCGGGTTACTTGCTGGTGGGTATTGCCTCTGACAATTCGTTAGGGCGAGAGGGAGTTTTGTTTTACCTATTTTCTTATACCTTGATGACTCTCGGCGCATTTACGGTGATACTGGCGTTGGAAGGACCACGCGGGGAAGGACAAGACATCAGCTACTTTACCGGGCTGGCGCGACATCATCCGGGGCTTGCTGCCGTCATGACTGTTTGTCTCCTTTCGTTGGGAGGGATACCTCCAACCGCTGGTTTCTTCGGTAAGGCGTTGGTATTCGGTTCGGCGGTTCAGGAAGGCGGATGGTATCTGGCGTTGGCGTTGGTAGGGGTGGCAACCAGCGTGATTGCGGTTTTCTACTACTTCCGCATTGTGGTACAAATGTATATGGCTGGCGACAGTACCCGCAAGGTAGTAGAAGGACGACCCGGTTGGGCGTTGGTCTTTGTATTAATGGTAACATCTGTCGGCACACTTGCGCTGGGCATTCTAGCTGGACCGGCTTTTGAATGGGCGAAGCAAGCCGTAGTATTTCTGAGATAAGCGAAACGGCATGGATCTCTCAATCATCGTGGTTAGTTATAATACTGTAAACCTGACCCGCAAATGTCTTGCCTCGGTTTTTTCTAATCCGCATCCACGTTATACCTTTGAAATTATTGTGGTTGATAATGCCAGCCGAGATGCTACCCCCTTAATGATAAGAGATGAATTCCCGCAGGTTAAGTTGGTGGCGAATAGCGATAATCGGGGCTTTGCCGCCGCCAATAATCAGGGCTACGCACAGGCGCAGGGGGATTATATTCTGCTACTCAATCCCGATACTGAGGTTATCGGCGATTCCATCTGGAAGATGCTGGACTTCAGCAAGCGAACGCGCGATGCGGGAGTGGTAGCCCCTTCCCTAGTATATCCAGATGACTCATTTCAGCACAGTGTTTTCAGATTCCCAAGTTTGTGGCAAATCTTTCTGGATTTTATCCCTATCAACTGGCGTTTCACCGAAAGCGGTTTGAACGGGCGTTACCCGCGTCGGATGTTCGAGGGTGCGCCCTTCAAAGTAGATTTCCCGCTGGGCGCGTGCATGCTTTTCAATCGCACCGTAATTGAACAGAACGGTTTCATGGATGAGCAGTTCTGGATGTATATGGAAGAAATTGACCTGTGTTATCGGGTCAGGCAGGCGGGCTGGGAGATATTTTGCGTGCCTTCTGCCCGGATAGTACATCATGCGGGGGCAAGCAGCCGTCAGTTCCGGGATGAGATGTTTTTCCAACTGCATAAAAGCCGCGCTTTATTTTACCAGAAGCATCACGCGCTGCTTTTTCGCCTTGCAGCAAAGTGCCTAACCTTACTAGGGTTAAGTTGGTTGACTATAAAAGCAACATGGGCGAGATTTTCAGGTAAAATGGAAAGTGGGGAATTTTCGTCCCGGCTACGCGGCTACAAGCGGGTGGCAGGGCTTCAGCTTCGGTAAGAGTTTTGGGGAGGGTAGCCTGTTCTATCCGAATATATGCTAGGAGAGCATTGAGATGATTGAGATTGTAAGCCACGGAGTAGTGGATGTTCTGCATATTAAGTACGGCAAAGCGAATGTACAGGATTTAGAATTTTGTCAGGAGCTTTTGCGCTGGCTAGAAGAGTTGCGTAGTTCCAATGCGCGGGCGTTGGTACTGACCGGGCAAGGCAAGCTTTTCTCAGCGGGGGTAGATTTAAAGCGCGTAATTGCAGGTGGCGAACCTTACATCCGGGAATTTCTACCAATATTAAGCCAGCTATATGAAACTCTCTTTTTCTATCCAAAGCCCGTGGTGTCGGCAATAAATGGGCATGCGGTAGCGGGTGGTTGTGTGCTGGCATGCTTGGCGGATTACAAGGTAATGGCGTTGGATGAGGGGCGCATCGGTGTGCCAGAATTGCTGGTGGGCGTGCCTTTCCCAATGATTGCGTTTGAAATTATGCGCTTTGTGTGCGACCCGCAGCATTTTGAAGAGTTGCTGTACGGTGGCGCAACATTTCCGGTGGAGAGCGCGTATTCGCTTGGCCTGGTGAATAAGTTGGTAGAGCCGGAGAGATTGCTGGAATATGCTATCGGCGTGGCAGAGAAGATGGCTACGCTTCCGGCTGAGGCTTTTGCGCTGACCAAGCAGCAAATACGCGCCCCTGTACTCAAGCGTTTACGCGAAGATGGGGCTGAGTATGATAGCGCTGTGCTTGATTGCTGGGCAAGCCAAAAATCGCTTGCGTCCATACAAGAATATGTTTTGCGTACTCTGCAAAAATAAAGGCTAGTGCGTTTGTGGTAAAATGAATGTCGGGGAGAATAATCTACCCGATATTTTTGTTTTATACTCAGGTAATTTTGTTAATTTGACTAAGGATATATGACGCAACCTGTAACTGCTCCAGAAATAATTATTATTCCCAAAGCAAAGAAACCGCCCAAGATGCCCATCTGGGTGCCTATGACGCTGGTTACTATGGCGCTGGTGTTGCTTACGGTGGTTTTTCTAACCGGACAGGACGCTGCTTCGGGCTTGGGACAAGCTGGATGGGTATCGGTTGGCATTGCGGGGGCATGTGTGCTTGGCTCAATAAATACATTGATTCGCAAGCGCACTTTTCTAGGCTTTAATGTGGTTGCCTATATAATTTTAGCGGTATTTTTCTTGGCGTTGGGGGTAGCGGGTATAGTGAGTGAAGCTCCGGTGCATACTTTACAGGCAGCTACTCTCAGAAAAGGCGGTAATTTCGAGCAGGCAATTGTGCAGTATCGCAAAGGAATTGAAACCAACCGCACTTTGAACATAGCCGATTCGTATTTGCTGTGGGGCAACGGGTTGCTTAAGGATAAACAGTTTGAAAAGGCTATTGCCGCTTATCGCGCTGCTTCTTCACCTGAGTATAAGGGAATCCTACAAAGCGACTTGGCGCGTAAAAAAATCGGGCAGACGTTTCTGGAGTGGGGCTTGTACCTTGAAAATTTTGAGCAAAACCCCGATCAGGCGTTGATAAAATACGATGAGACGGTTAAAGACGGATCAAATTCGGATGCGATTGATAAAGCGCGGTATCAGGCGCAGGGTATTATTTTTGATGTGGGTGACCGCCAATTCGATAATGGTGAATTCGATAAGGCGGTTATCACTTATCAGAGCGCCATTGACTTGTACGGGGGCGTTCCAGCCGACCTGAAACCCTATATTTCCAAAACATATCTGGCGTGGGGTAAAAAGTTGCTGGCGCAGGGCGATTTTGAGCAAGCTCTGAAAAAGCTGGATTTGAACTTTGCCTATGGCAATGACGTGGGCGCGTATAACCTTGCCATTGTGGATTGTTACGCGGCTAACGGCAAGAAACTGCTGGCAGACAATAATTATAGTGATTTAATTACCACTCTTACTCCCGCCTTTACTGCCTACGGGCGATATGACAGCCGTAGTCAGTTACAGGGTTTGCTGGGCGATGCGTTGGTAGCGCAGGGTAGCAGTGCGGAAACCGCCAAAGATTATCCTAAAGCCATTGATAATTACGAGAAAGCTCTGACCTATGTGGTCAATAAGGTGGATGTATCCGCCGATTTAAAGCTGCGTCTTTCAAACTTGCACCTGCAATATGGCGATGACCAATTTAATCAGCAGCAGTTTGAAACCGCTATCAAAACTTACCAACGCTCGCTGCAATTTTACCCGAACCCGCCCTTGACGGCACAGTTCCGCACCAATTTAGCCCGTTCTTATTTTAGCTG
This sequence comes from Candidatus Chlorohelix sp., assembly GCF_037138995.1. Lineage (NCBI taxonomy): Bacteria > Bacillati > Chloroflexota > Chloroflexia > Candidatus Chloroheliales > Candidatus Chloroheliaceae > Candidatus Chlorohelix > Candidatus Chlorohelix sp. Next base: position 26,899 of record NZ_JBAXHI010000046.1, read on the forward strand.
GGCGCAGCAATTTGAGAAGAATAACGATTTCCAGAACGCGCTTGACCGCTATCGCCTTATCTTGAAAGATTACGGCGAGCAGGTGGAGTTTACCAAGCAAGCCAGCGATTCCCAACCGCGTGTTCTGCTGGCGTTAGCTAATAAACTGACCGATGATAAGGATTACGGTAACGCTATTGCCCGTTATCAGGAACTGGTGGATAAATTCGGTATCACCGGGCAAGGGCAGGATGCCAAGAATAAGTTGGAAGCTTCTCAGGATGTGACGGTGACGGTGCTGGATCGCAACGGCAAGCCGCTTCCAAATCTCAAGGTGAAGCTGGACGAAAGCTGGACTAAAACCGCCAACGGCTTTGAACCCAAAGGACGCTCGTTGGATTTTACTACCAACGATAAAGGCTCTTTTACTATTAAGCTGGTTCCCAATAAAAGCTGGATGATGAGCTACTACAAGAACGGCAGTTATGCGGTAGCATCTTTCGGTGACTCGCCTGCCAACTTGGTAAAATCTGCTTCTCTCCGCGCTACAAGCCTTAGCCAGAACGTGCTTCTACCCTGACGCAAAAAGCTCCAATAAAAAAAGACCTCCCCAGTGCGGGGAGGTTTCGCTTTTAAATGTTTAGTAACCCGTTCCGTAGCGCCATTTGAAATAATGTCGCCCTACATTGCCCATCTCAACCTTGAACGGCTCAGCGTTGGAGGGGGTGAAGGTCAGCACACGCCTTTCAAAGAGTTGCACCAATACATCATGGTCTTGTCCGCCCACAATTACATGCGTCCAATATGGTTCGGTGAGCGGCAAGCCGAAGGTGGAAAGCCAATCGGTAACTGTGCCGTTCTGGTAGCTACCACCCAGATTGATGACTCCCTGTTGGTTCATGTAATCCCAGAAGACCTGCGGGATATTGTGACCGAGGTTGTTGTCATAATAACTATTGATGACATTGTAAACCGCCGAACCGGGATTTACATTGATTACGCCATCTTTAGAGATGGTGGCAATTACCGTTTGCCCGTTCTGGTTAGGAGCGCGTCTGTCGTTGTTAAGCGAAGCGATGTTGTAAAAGCTGTAATAGGTGGGCGCATTAATATTGGTTTCGGTTTGGTCGCCGGCGATGGCGATTTGAGACGGCACACGCGGGATATAGGAGTTATCGCCCACCTGAGCGAAGCCCGAAATCATTTCGCGCACCAACAAGCCGTTGGATATGCTGGTAGAATCGGCGTTGACTGCTTCCATACGCGCTTTATCGTGGTAATTTACGATACGTAATTGCCCATCATATGGTTCAAGCAGGATGGTGAAGCCATAAGGTTGGTCGCCCCATGTCCATGAACGCGCTGCCTTGCCGTTGAATACAGGGTCGTCTGCTCTGCTCCAAAGCGGATAAAAGAACGGATTGGTGGCATCGGCAGCAATGCGAGAGAAATAACCACCGCCAACCGGCGCAGGTTGCAACGGTTTGGGCTGCGGGTAAGCCGGAATCCCCGGTGTGGGCGTGGGCGTGGGGAACGGAGTTTGTGGCGGTAGTAGTACCGGCGTGTTCGCTGGAGGTGTGGGGG